>NZ_FNQE01000001.1 GCF_900107485.1 Proteiniborus ethanoligenes | reverse complement strand
TAGAATGTCAAAGAGAGGTTCAAAATTACTTCGTTATGCCTTAATTAACGCTGCTTGGAATGTTTCACTTAACAACAAAACATTCAATGATTACTTTATGCTTAAAAAGTCTCAAGGTAACAACCATTATGCAGCTCTTGGTCATGTTGCTCATAAGTTGGTACGTGTTATCTTCAAAATTCTTAAAGATAATGTCGCTTTTAATTTAGACTAAATCAAATTTATTTTAAAGCCTATATCTAATAGGTTTATTTAAGCGTGCCCTTTTTTGGATAATTATTTATTTACATATTTTCAAACATTTTTACTTGACATTTCATAGTTGGTCTCCTGTAAAAATCGTTAAAAAATAAGCTAAAAATCTAATCATTACAAATTAATGCAATGATTAGATTTTTTTCAGATATTCTATTTCCTCGTCACTCAAAAATCTCCAGCAACCTTTTTTTAATGTTCCAAGCTCTAATTCACCTATTGCTATTCTCTTTAGAGAAATGACAGGATGACCTATTGCTTCACACATTCTCCTTATCTGTCTGTTTCTTCCTTCATGAATTTGAATTCTCATCAAGCTCTTATCATTCACATAATTTAACGTTTCAATCTGAGCTTCAGAGGTGGTATAGCCATCAATTTTTATTCCATTTCTAAATTTATCAAGCTTCTCATCATCAGGCTTGCCTTTAATAGTTGCTATATAGGTTTTAACAACCTGATTCTTTGGATGAGTTAATCCATAAGCTAATTCTCCATCATTTGTAAGAATTAATAGACCTGATGAATCATAATCAAGTCTACCTACAGGATAAACTCTTTCCTTAACATTTTTCAACAAGTCTAATACAGTTTTTCTATCGTACTCATCTGAAACTGTAGTTACATATCCTTTAGGCTTATTCATAATTATATATACTTTTTTTTCTTTGTGCTTTATTCTTTTTCCATCTACAATAATAACATCTTTTAAAGGGTTTATCTTAAAACCTAGCTCTGTTACCGTTACTCCATTAACTTTTACTCTTCTGTTCAAAATAATTTCTTCTGATTTTCTTCTCGAAGCTATCCCACACTGTGCCATAAACTTTTGTAGTCTCATTTTTTCCCTTCTTTCGTATAATAGTTGTTAATTTAAAATAATTATATTGTATATTAGTAGTATTATACAAGTCTCTCATCATAAATATTCAGCAAATCCATCCTCTGTACTTTTCTTTTTATTTCTTCGCTGTTAGTCAAATATATACCCATTTTTTTCATTCTATCAAAAAATTCAGCTCCTGCAAATGTATATCTTTTCTTTAAACCTTCTTTAGTATTTATTTCTTCATTTGCATAAGCAATTATGTCACCAATTGCTAAATTTCTTGGTATTTCAAGCAGAGGAATTCCAAGAATTGACCTTACACTATTATGCCCAGCTAGACTACCTGTTGAAATGGCTTCTGTATGCCCAACAAACAAACCTGATTTTTCTCCTGCACAAAATAAATTTTCTACATCGTTAACTTTGAGGGTATTATTTCTTGGTGCAATAGATAGGTATCTAACTGAGTTGCCCTTTCCACCTGAATACGGATCTTCATATCTGGCATATTCAAGTCCTTTTATTTTTCTTAATAAGGCTAAAGGATAAAAAGGCGTCATGAGCTTTGCATGACCAGTATCTAACAAAATAATATTTTCTGCAAATTCCTTTAATGAATATTGCTGACAAACCTTTAAATCAAGTTTTTCTAATTTTATATCCTCTTTGGGAATTGGTAAAACAACTACTCCAGCTTTATTTAGAGTATCTCTTATTTCATCACTCAATGAATCCTTATTAAGCTTACACGATCCACTGAAAGCCCCATAAGATTCATCTCCTCTCATTCCCATTATATCCTCCACTCCAGCCCTCATGCTAATACTAATTCTAGGGCCAAAGGAAGGACATCTTAAGATGCACATAGCACAGCCATTACCATACTTCAAGCAATTACCCATAGGTCCTGTAGAGCCTGTTGTTTCTATAAAAACATCACCTTCCACCACACTATCATCTGCCATTAGTATTGCTTTTATCCTTTTACCTTCCATAATTACATCAACAGCTCTACTTTCAAGCATTATATTAATTCCTTTTTCAATTAATAGCTTTCTTACTTCAGGCTCAACCTTTGTAACATCATAAAGCCATGCATGTTTATGCCCAGGGAAGTCAATACCTTTATGTCTAGAAGCTTTGTCAGTTATCTCAAATAGTTCTCCTGCTCCCAAGTATATATTTTCCTCTGCAGCAGTATATCTTCCATTGTTTCTCATTATTCCTCCAACATTACCCAGCCCAATTAACATATCTGTTTTTTCAATCAGAACTACATCTGCCCCAGCTTTTCTTGCTGTTAAAGATGCAGCACATCCTGCCCATCCTCCACCAATTACTACTACCTTAGTCAATTAGTACCCTCCTTTCAATAATTTTTCTTGCATCTATTTGAGTTTTACAAGGTTTAACCCTGCCTTCATTCTTTAATCTTGTTGTACAACCACCACAAATCCCTTCTCCACAACATATCTCGGTGTTATTTGTAACTGCTAAATATGGTTTTATATCTAATTCATCTATTAATTTTATGATCTTCATATGAAGCAAATCAGAACCTGCGCTAAAAATCAGACTAATATTCTTGTTTGTTAATATGTGCTTTACCAAAACACTCCCCTTTTCACTCATCAAATCTTCTTCAAATATTTCTATGCTCATGCTTTTTATATAATCATTAATAAATATTTCCCCTACACTTCCTTTGTCAAGTATTAAGGTTACATGATTATTATTCTTTACTAATTTCTCTAATGAAAGTAAAGAAGGTGCTTGAGATATACCTCGAGCTAGAACTAAGCAATTTTCGCCTTTAACTTTTTTAATGTAGCTTAGTCCGAGTACGCCATTCCAATAAGGACCTTTTATTAAGACATTGTCCTTGATATTCTTTAATTGGTTAGTCTTAGTACCCACAGCCTTAAATACTATGGTTATTGTTCCATTTAATTCATCGGATTTCATTACTGACATTGGTGTATCAAAGTATTGTGGCAAATTATTATCTCTTATAAACACATATGAACCTGGCTCTTTAAGCTGTCTAGCAAGTGTTTTGGTTACTTTCAATTTTAGTAAAAAGCTATCCTGCCCAATTTTATCAAACTCTTCAATACCTCCATTATAATAATCCCTTTGTTTTTTTACTTTGTTTCTATTCATAGTAAGCTCTTGTAATATGCATGTTCCGGTCCAATTGCAATCACAAAATTCTTTACCTTGAAGTTGAGAACAAGTTATACAATTTTTTGTTTCAGCAAGATAGCAAGGGCAATACTCACTACCTGCGTCAATGCATTCTAGTCTTCTATGCATTATTCTTTACTCCCTCCCATTACGTTGGACTATAATAATAGCTTATTGAAATATCCATATTTGGTTACAAAAAAATAGCAGGGCTTTTGCCATGCTATTTTTTATAACGAATAGGAAAGTCCTATTTTTATACTTTTAATTTAAAGAACTTTCCGTAATGAATTTAAAGAAAAGCTTCCATAATTTAATTACGCCTCGATGGAAGCTTTTCTTATATAATTTCTGCTATTTAAAAATTTTATATAAAAAGTCTATTATACTTAGATTAACATTTTTATTTTTTATATCTACACTCGATTCAATTTCCTTAGTGTACAATAGTTTTCCTTCAAGAAATACTAGAATGTTACCTAGCTTTTTACATTTTTCTACGGGTGCTGGTATTGTATCGGGTAGATTAACTAGAATCTTTATTTTATCCTTTTCACCTTCTTTAAGTGGAATTATCAAATCACTATCGTATAAAGCATTATACTTTTCTTTATCTCCATTTATTATCTGTATTTCTTTTAAAAATTGTCCTTTGCTTAATAATAATGCTGGTTTAAAATTCTCAAATCCATAATTGAGCATCTCATAGCAGTCATTAAACCAGTTTCCATCATTTATTACTACAGAAATTAGCTGCATCTCATCTCTAGTTGCACTAGCAACTAAGCATCTACCTGAAGCTTTTGTGTACCCAATCTTTACTCCATCTCCTCCTTTGTATTCCCATAGGACATCATTTTTATTATAAAAGTATTGATTAATATCCCTATCTGCAACCCAAAGTTTTGTCTTTGATACTTCACGAAAAAAATCTTGTTTCATCCCTTCTCTAGTAATTATTGCTAAGTCATATGCTGTTGAATAATGGTCTTGATGATGCAAGCCATGAGGATTAACAAAGTTAGTATTATTAGCTCCAATCTCTTTAGCTCTTTTATTCATCAGCTTTACAAATTCATCTACTGAGCCAGAGATGTGTTCTGCAATGGCTACTGCTGCATCATTACCTGATCTAAGCATTAATCCATAAATCATATCTTTTAATAATACTTCTTCATTTTCCATAAGATAAATACTTGAACCTTCAATTCCTACTGAACTTTTTTTAACCTTTACCTTTGAATTTAAATCTCCATGCTCAATTGCTAATAGTGCAGTCATAATCTTAGTTGTACTTGCCATTGGTTTTTTAAGATTTGGATTCAAGGAATACATTACTCTTCCTGTTACAGAGTCAATTAGTATAGCACTATCTGCACTTGGAGATGGATATGTAAATCCAGTTGTTAGGATAAGCGCTACCATTATAAATAGTATCGAAGCTATTTTAAATCTTGAATATTTATCCAAAAATATCACTCCATAAATTGATAATTGTGTCTTTAACACAATAAAGAGCAGTCTTTTCTGCTCCTAATTGTTATCACAGCTATTTTCATTTTTCACATTAGATTCTTTACTCTTCAATTTGTTTTGAATCCCAGTTGCAATCTTAGGTATAGTATCTATAATGCTATTTAGCATATTAGCATTTTGATCAACTGGTAAAAGTTTCATACTACCATTTCCAACTACTATAAAAGCAACCGGCATTATTGATACTCCAGCACCAGTTCCACCACCAAAAGGTAAACTATTATCTGAAGCTGTCATACCTTCACCTTTATTCCCTTTGCTTTTTCCATTAAATTCTGTTCCACCAGATGCAAATCCAAAAGATACTTTTGAAATTGGAATTATTACTTGTCCGTCAGAGGATTCAACTGGTTCTCCAACTATTGTATTTACATCTACCATTTCTTTAATGCTTTCCATAGTTGTTTTCATTAATCCTTGAATTGGATGTTCTGTCATTAAATACACCACCTTTAATACATTCTTTTAAGCATTTAAAGCCTGCAATAATAATATGAGCAATTTTAAACTTAATTATACAAAAAATATCTATTTCTAATATGCTTTCATTAAATATAGGATTAATGTTTATGCTTATTTCATCTATATTATTATTTCTTATAAAAGGGATTAATAATATACTTACTAAAGTCCATGCTACTCCACAGGAAAATCCAGTTAATGCTACTTCGCCTAAGCCTATATTATACCACCACCTAAATGTAGTTATATGTGCTTTTTTAAGAATATATTTAGAAGTCTCAATAATAGCAGTGTCATATCTAACAATTTTGCCTAGTATTCCTTCAGAGTCTTGAATGTTAAAAATGTCTGTAATTTTACTCTTGCTTACTTCAGCCTTATTAGAGTTTTTTCCATATTTCAAAAGCAAATCCATGTATGGAATCTCATAGTTAAACTTTACTAATCCCATCAATAATTTAAATTGAATTCTAAACATATGATTTCCTTTTTTCTCTTTAAAGATTATATCTATACATAGATGGGAAAAAAGAATGGTCACTAAGAATAAGAGTAATATTAAAAGTATTTTATTCAACTATATCAACTCCAAATTTATAATGCTAATCAACATTTAATATGTTTTCCCCAAAAAAGAAAAATAACACAAATTATTTTGTGTTATCTAAATCTTCTATTTGTATAATATAATCCTCATCTAATGAAGGTAAATGTTCAAGTGATGATAATCCAAAGAATCTTAGAAATTCATCTGTAGTACCATAAATAATTGGTTTACCAGGCTTTTCTAATCTGCCTACTTCAACAACTAATTTTTTTTCCATTAAAGTGCTTAAGGCTCTATCGCATTTGACTCCCCTTATTATCTCTATTTCCGCCTTTGTTATTGGTTGTTTGTATGCAATAATAGATAAAGTTTCAAGAGCAGCATTCGATAATGTTTTGTTGATTCTAGGGGCACATAATTTTTTTATCCATTCAAAATGTTCAGCTCTTGTGCTTAACTGATAAGTGTTGTTAGTATTAATTATTTGAATACCCCTTCTATTAAAGTTAAAATCATCTATCATTTCATTTAGTATAATTTTTAGAGATTTTTTGTCCAACCCTAAAACTTCAGAAATATCCTCAATAGAAAGAGGATCTCCCCAAGTAAAAAGCAATGCTTCAATAATAGATTTGATTTCTTTCATATCCATAGAAGTCACCTCTAATTTTTTTCTTTAGATTCTTTAATCTTAATTAATATATCACTAAAATTATTCTCTTGAAAAACCTTTATAGCTTTAATTTTCATTAATTCTAGAATAGACAAAAACATTACAACTATTCTTGTCCTAGTCATGTTCTCAGAAAAAAGTTCGTTAAATTTAACCTCTTTCTTACTTTTAATAATAAGGATTAAGTCATTCATACATTCGTCTATAGTCAATTCTTCTCTTTCAATTTCGGTTAATTCGTTTTCACTTGAATCTTCTAAATATCTATTTATTATATTTGAATATGCTAATAATAGCTCCCTAAAATCAATTTCTTCTAATTCAAAGGAATCCTGTACCATAAATTCATCTAGCTCTTCTTTTTGTTTAAAAAATATTTTACTTTGAATATCGCCCTTTAACTTTAAATTTTCTGCTGCTAATTTATACTTTTTGTATTCCAAAAGCCTCATTACTAGTTCTTCTCTCGGATCTCCTTCTTCTATTTCTTCTTTTTCATTTTCAGCATTAGATACAGGTAAAAGCATTTTTGACTTTATCTCTAGTAATGTAGCAGCCATAACTAAAAACTCACTAGCCATATCTAAATCAACACTTTGAATATCTTTTATATATTCTATATATTGGTCAGCTATTTTAGCTATTGGAATGTCATATATATCCACTTTTTCTTTTTCTATTAAGTGCATAAGTAAATCTAAAGGTCCTTCAAAAGCTTCTAATACAACTTTGTACTCCATTGTTATCTCCTTTTTATTTAGCTATCATTTGCTTTAGCAATGATGAAATGTGGACAAACACTGCTAATAATCAATATATATAACAATATCAATATGTTGTCAATAGGTGTTCATTAGTGTTTTCAATTAGTTATATTAGCCTAAACCATAAAAGCAGGATATTATTAATCCTGCTTTTATGGTTTTCTATAGCCTAAAAAACTAGTAGTAACTTTTTTAAACATATCTAACAATGAAGCTTTTTCTATTTCTTTTTCAGATACTAATCCAACTCTTCCTATTTCCTGACCTTTATTCTTTAGAATAATTTCCCCAATCTTTTCTCCTTTTTTAATTGGTGCACTTATAGAATCTGGTAATATTATTTCTTTTTCAATATCTTTAGTCATGCCTTTTTTTAAAAGAACACTATATTCATTCTCTGCTACTATATTTAAAGTATGATTTTTACCTTTCAGTACGCTTATGTTTTTAATTATATCATTTTTTTTGCATATGGCAATCGAATCATAGTTAGCAAAGCCATAGTCTAATAATTGCTTCGACTCTGCAAACCTGCTATTTGATGTTGGTCCTCCTAATATTACACTAATTAATGTAAGGTTTCCTCTTCTAGCAGATGCGGAAAGACAGTGACCAGCGTCACTTATATGACCTGTTTTGATTCCAGTTATTCCTTGATAATCACGTATAAGCTTATTAGTGTTTACAAGAGTTTGAACTTTGTCTTTCTTTTTTCCAACATAAATATCAGTCATGTATACAGTCAGCCAATCATGGATTTTAGGATGTTTTAATAACTCCTTTGACATTATTCCAACATCATATGCAGTAGTAACATGCTCTCCATCAGGAAGTCCTGTAGTATTTTTAAATAATGTATTGTTCATTCCTAATTCCTTAGCTCTTTCATTCATTCTTTGAACAAAAACTTCTATACTACCAGAGATATGCTCAGCTAAAGCTACTGCAGCATCATTTGCTGATCTTATACATATAGCCTTCAATAAATCATCAACTTTTTGAGTCTCCCCCTCCTCCAAATATACTTGAGTTCCTCCCATCCTAGATGAGTTTGCACTTATATATACTTCATCCTCAAGACTAATCTTACCACTATCTAATTCCTCCATTGCAATTAAGAGAAGCATAATTTTAGTTATACTTGCAGGGGGTGTTTTTTCATGTATATTTTTCTCATAAATTATTTCTCCAGAGGAAGCATCCATAAGTAAAGCTGATTTTGCTTCTAATTTAAATGGTTCTTCACCAAACGAATTCGATGAAAACCCAAAAACAAATACTAACAAAAATATAGCACTAACTAATATTCTATTATTTATTAATTTGTACATTTTACCCCTCCCTTTGCAAAATATTTATTTTTATGTTATCCATCTAATAAATAACTTATTCAAATATAAAATTACAAAAAAAGGAGACTATTGGGTTACAGTCTCCTTGTTTACATAATATTTTGTTTGTAATCTTGCAGTACAATTTTTAAAATTTAATCGTTTCTTTATTGTCTACAATACCATAAATTAGTTTTTTATGTATAGGGTTTTTGTCTCCTATTTTAATAGCATTTCTAAGCATTATAGCCACATTTTCAGCTTTGCTTTTATCATTACAATGCAAATATGCTACTACATCTCCCTTTTCTACTCTATCATCAACTTTTTTATTTAAAATAATTCCAGCAGCTAAATCAATATCACTCTCTTTTGTTTCTCTGCCAGCTCCAAGGGCTAATGCACATTTTCCTACTTCTTCTGCATCAATTGATTTAATATATCCATCATTATGGCTTACTAACTCTATTATATGAGAAGCTTTAGGTAATAATTCAGTATTTTTAATATAATCAGTATCTCCACCCTGTGCCTCTACAAATTCTAAAAGCTTATTATATGCTTCTCCGTTGTTAATTACTTCAACCAACATTTTTCTGCCTTCTTCTATACTTGAAGCTTTTTTACCTAATAGCAATAGTCTAGCACCTAATGTTAAACATAGCTCTACAAAGTCTTCAGGACCATTCCCTTTTAATGTTTCTATAGCTTCTATCACTTCTAAGGAGTTACCTATTGCATATCCTAAAGGTTCATCCATATCAGATATTATTGCCACAGTATCCCTACCCACGCTATTGCCTATATCTACCATTTCCTTTGCTAAAACAAATGCACTTTCTAAATCCTTCATAAATGCTCCACTACCTACTTTAACATCTAAAACTATAGAGTTTGAGCCTGATGCTATTTTTTTGCTCATTACGCTACTTGCAATAAGAGAAATATTATCTACAGTAGCTGTCACGTCCCTTAAGGCATAAAGTTTTTTATCTGCAGGAGTAATATTAGCAGTTTGACTGCAAATACACAGCTTTACTCTATTTACTATTGAAATAAATTCTTCCTTAGAAAGCTCTGTTCTAAGTCCTTTTATAGCTTCAAGTTTATCTAATGTTCCGCCTGTATGTCCTAAACCTCTTCCTGACATTTTTGCAAAAGGTAATCCGCAGGCTGCAACCATTGGGCCTAAAGCCAATGTAGTCTTATCTCCTACTCCGCCAGTACTATGCTTGTCAACTTTTATTCCTTTAATAAGTGAAAGATCAACAGTTTCACCAGAATTTACTACTGCACTTGTTAAATCTACAGTTTCTCTTTTATTCATTTTTTTAAGATAAATTGCCATAAGTAATGCACTTGCTTGATAATCAGGGATTCTACCTTCTGTATATCCATTAATAAAAAAGTTTATCTCTTCTGTAGTTAGCTCTTTTCCATCTCTTTTTTTCTGGATAATATCGTACATTCTCATTACAACTTCACCTCATCAATTATACCTTTTATTAGTTTAATAAATTTAGGTCTAGTTTCGTTTGCCACCTTTACAACCTCTTCATGGCTTATGGAAACAATTTCATCTGCAATGGCCATATCAGTAACACATGATATCCCTAATACTCTTAAACCAGTATGTCTTGCAACTATTACTTCTGGAACAGTTGACATACCTATTGTATCTCCACCAATTCTTCTAAGCATTCTAAGCTCCGCTCTTGAAAAATAATATGGACCACTGATAGCAACATAAACTCCCTTTTTAGTCTCAATATTAAGCTTGTGTCCTACCTCTTCTGCTAGCTTAATTAAAACCTTATCATATGCAGATGACATATCTGGAAATCTAGGCCCTAATTCTTCATAATTATGTCCAATAAGTGGATTATCACCAGTAAAATTAATGTGATCTTCTATTATCATCAATGCTCCAGGATATAATTCTTTGTTCATTCCCCCACAAGCATTTGTTACTAGTAGTATTTCAACCCCAAGCGCTTTCATAACTCTCACAGGAAAAGTAACCTCTTGCATAGAATATCCCTCATAATAATGAAATCTTCCTTGCATTGCAATTACTTTTTTCCCTTGAAGTTCTCCTAATACTAATCTTCCTTCGTGCCCTTCCACAGTAGAAACTGGGAAATTAGGTATATCTTTATAGTCAAGTATTATAGGGCTTTCAATTTCGTTTGCTAACGTTCCTAAGCCTGATCCTAAAATAAGCCCTATTTGTGGAATAAAATCAATTTTATCTTTTATATAGGAACTAGTTTCATTTATAGTTTCTAATAAATTCTTCATAATATCTCCCCCACTATAATTCTTTTAATATTTCTTTAATTAAGAAAATAAAATCGTTTTTTACTCTTTCAGAGGTTTCTATCACCTCATTATGATTTAAAGGCTGATCCAATATTCCAGACGCCATATTAGTTATACATGATATTCCTAGAACATTCATATTACCATGAATCGCTGTGATTACCTCAGGAACTGTAGACATTCCGACTGCATCAGCACCTATAAATGATGCTAGCCTAACTTCAGCTGGGGTTTCATAGCATGGTCCCGGATTCCACATATATACTCCTTCTCTTATATGTAGCTTTAGGTTGCTTGCAGCTTTATTAGCTACTTCTATCATATGCTTGTTGTATGCATGAGACATGTCTGGAAATCTAGGTCCTAATTCATCATGATTCTCACCAATTAAAGGATTGTCAAAGGCAAAATTAATATGGTCAGTAATAATCATTAAATCACCAGGAGAAAATTCTTTATTTACTCCACCAGCAGCGTTAGTAACTATCATAGACTCAACTCCTAAAGCTTTCATAACTCTTACAGGAAAAGTTACCTGCTCTAATGAGTATCCTTCATAATAGTGAAATCTTCCTTGCATCGCAACTACAACCTTATTCTCTAGCTTTCCAATAACAAGTTGTCCTTTATGCCCTTGTACAGTTGACGATGGAAAATTTGGAATTTCATTATATTTAATAATTACTGCATCAGTTATTTCATCTGCTAAAGGTCCGAGACCAGATCCCAAAATAATTCCAATTTCAGGCTTTTCATTAAGCTTGCTTTTTATAAAATCAACAGTCTGGTTCAATTTATAGATTAAATTCACCACATCTCCCCCCTAGTTTTTTAATATTAAACTTGCAAAACTTTCCCCATTATTTAATCCTTCTAAGCCTAATAAATTCATAATTGTAGCTCCAATATCTGCAAAGGTTTTTCTTGTCCCTAGATTAACTCCATTTTTAATCATTTTACCATAAATAAGAATAGGCACATACTCTCTTGAGTGATCAGTGCTTGCTGTAGTAGGGTCACATCCATGATCAGCAGTAATCATTAAAACTTCATCATCGCTCAAATTTTCTATTATTTCAGGAAGTCTATTATCAAACTCTTCTAGTGCCCTAGCATATCCTTCCGCATCATTTCTATGGCCATATTTCATATCAAAATCCACTAAATTAGTAAATATTAGTCCTTTTTTATGCTCCTTCATGAACTCTATAGTTTTATCTATTCCATCCATATTATCAGATGTATGAATACTCCTAGTTATTCCTTGTCCACTGTAGATATCTTCTATTTTCCCAACAGCCATTACTTCCATACCAGCTTCCTTTATGAAATCAAGCATGGTTTTATCAACTGGTTTTAATGAGAAATCTTTTCTATTCGAAGTTCTACTAAATGCACCTGGTCTTCCTATAAAAGGCCTAGCAATTACTCTTCCTACAGCATATTTATCTTTTAAAATTCCCCTAGCTATTTCACATATTTCATATAGCCTATTTATTGGTATTATATCTTCATGAGCAGCTATTTGAAAAACGCTATCAGCTGAAGTATAGATTATAGGATAACCTGTTTTCATATGCTCTTCACCTAATTCATCTATAATAACAGTACCTGAAGCCACCTTATTTCCTAATGTTTTAGTTCCTATAAGCATTTCATATTTTAATATTAATTCTTCTGGGAATCCATCTGGAAATGTAGGGAAAGGCTCTTTTAGTATAATACCTCCTATCTCCCAATGGCCTGTAGTGGTATCTTTACCTGCTGAACTCTCGGCTAGTCTTCCGTAGCTACCTATTATATTGTTTATAGAATCTAAGCCTTCAACACCCTCTATGGCTCCAAGACCAAGATTATTTAAATTATTTAGCTTTACGCCCTTTGTTTTTTTTATTATATTGCCTAAAGTATTGCTTCCCTCATCACCATATTTATTAGCATCTGGCAGTTCACCTATTCCAACGCTATCTAGTACAATTAAAGTTACATTATTTATCATAATATTTTCCTCCTCTCTTTCTTTTATTATACCCAAAGTTTAAATTTTTTTATATAAAAAATCAAACCCACCAACAAGGTGGGACTATGCTCTAGGATGTGCTTTTTTATATACTTCCTTAATCTTATTCTTAGTAATTAGGGTGTAAATTTGTGTAGTAGATATATCAGCATGTCCTAACATCTCCTGTACAGATTTTAAATCTGCTCCATTTTGTAGTAGATGTGCAGCAAATGAGTGCCTTAATGTATGTGGTGTAATATTTTTGTTTATTTTTGCTTGCTTTGTATATCCCCTCACAATTTTCCAAAATCCTTGTCTTGTAAGTCTTTTACCATGATAATTCACAAATAAAGATTTTTCTTCATTATCTTTTACAAGCTTACCTCTATGCTCCTTAATATATAAAGTCAAAATATCTACAGCCATTTTACCGATAGGAATAACCCTTTCATTTGATGTATCTTTGGAACTTAATATGTAATCCATGCTCAAATTTACATCATCTAGGTCTAATGATATTAACTCTGAGGCTCTAATTCCTGAAGCATATAATAGTTCAAGCATGGCCTTATCCCTAACTCCCTTTGTACATTTAATATCAGGTTGTTCAAGTAATATTTCAACTTCATCAGATGTTAATATACTTGGTAGCTTCTTTTCTTGTTTAGGAGATTGAAGGTTTATAGTAGGATCTTTTTTTATTATGCCTTCGTTTAAAACAAACTGATAGAAAGACCTTAAAGATGCAATATTTCGAGATACAGTAGAAACAGACTTACCTGTTTTTTGTAAATATATAAGGTATGTAAGTATTAAAGTTTTGTTTGCATCTGTAATACTCGATAATCCATTTTCCTTTGAGTACTTGTCAAACTGCTTTAAATCCCTAATATAAGATTCAATCGTATTATTTGATAGTTCTCTTTCTCTCTCAAGATAGCTATTAAACTTCATTATGTATAAGTCCATAGTATTTCCCCTTTATAATCTTAAGTATAGATATAATTCAACATATGTTTGTAAAATCCTTCATAATATTATTTTTTTTGCATCATCATAAATATATTTACTATTTTAATGAAATAATTATTCTACACAAGAAATCTCTTTTTATTTCATAACTTAATTTATTTATAGAACATAACCTAGTAATAGCTGCATAAAGGTTGGAGTTATATAAGCCTCAACCAAGCTCCCTATAAAGAGAAATAAAGAAAGAATAGAAGCATGAATTGAATACCTAGTTAGTTCAGAAAGAAAACTTGAATTTTTACCTATTCTCCGTTTACTAGTAATAATCTTTATAGCAAAATTAATAGACAATACAGATAATGCTATCATTCCAGGTATTACAAAAATATTTTGTGGTAGTATTGTTAATAAAGAAAATACAAAGCCTTTAAAGCCCAGTTCATTTATTAAAAAACCTACTGTGAATCCCACAATAAATCCTCTTAAAGCTATAATAACAAAAACTATAGGCGCCCCTATTACTGTTAGCCCTAATATCCAAACTAATATTATAGTTTGAATATTATTTAAAATTGATTGCTTTAATAAAATTAAACTATCTATTTTTTCTTGATTTAACACTTTGAAAAAAGAGTCTAAAAAACTGATAAGGCTTTGACTTTGATCCTTGCTTAAAACACTTATTGTTATAGCCCCTGCTGAAATACCAATCATTAGGGCTAGTACCAATAAAAAATATAGTATGAAGTTTTCTTTTACATCTTTGTAGATTATACCTTTTATTTTCAAAATACATATCCCCCTCATACAAGCTTATACAGATTAATATGCCTTTAGGGGAGATAATATTACATAACTATTTTTTTACATACTAGTAACATGTTTTATATAGTATTATTCTTTTTCATTAAATTTCAGCTTCTCATATGCCATTAAAATACCTATTATTGTTTTACCATCTTTTATTTCACCATTTTTTATCATCTCTAAAGCTTCATTTATGTTTATTCTTACAACATCTATGTATTCATCGTCTTCTGGAGTTGCTTCCCCATATATAATTCCTGTTGCAAGAAACAAATGCATTACTTCATTTGTAAAACCTGGTGATGTATAGTATTTAAATAAATACTCCATGTTTTCTGCACTATAGCCTGTCTCTTCTTTGAGTTCTCTGAGTGCACAATCTAAAGGCTCTTCATTAATCTCTAGTTTCCCTGCAGGTATTTCTAAGATTACTGATTCTGTAGCTTTACGGAATTGTTTTACAAAAATAATATCTCCATTATCAGTGATAGGTACTATTGCAACCGCCCCAGAAAGCTCTACGATTTCTCTTTTTGAATATTTCTTGTCGGGTAGTTCTACTGTATCTACCTTGACAGTTAGGATTTTACCTTCATATATTTTTTCGCTTTTCATTGTTTTTTCTTCATAAATCATATTGAGACCCTCCTTTATGGAATAAAAGTTTATAATATTCATATATTAAACTATATCAGATAAGGAGATGATATAGTTGATTAAAATAACCTTAAAAGATAAACTATTCTTTATCGGTAAGGCAGAAGAAGTTATTGAAGCCATTGATGATTTGCTAGTTTATTACGGAGAAAATGCAACATTAAAAGAAATCATTGATCATTCTCTAAAAACTTAATGCCTGCTTTAGCTACTGCACCCATAGTTAAAAAAAACGCTTCATCATCATGATAGCTTCTCCCCATTGTTTTTACATTAAGAGAGAAATAATTTAATGCATTTAAAACTTCACTGCCATTTTCATATATTATATTATGTTTTTTGTTAATATTGCTTTTTTCTAGCTGCAAACTAATTAATTTTTCATATTCCTTTTTTAAGATAGGAAATACTACATTAGTTCTAGTGCAAGCTATATTTTCTAAAATTGTAAGGGTATGATGGCTTATTCCCTTATGCCTATCTCTTGTATCGCTAAAGCTTATTCTAGGTATAGCAATGGATATACCTCCTAATTTATTTACAGCATCTATTATGCTGGCTTGCTCTATCCCACTAAAACCATATTGCGTGCCAGTTCCCACAATTCCTGGTCCCATAGTAATTATTGTAATATCGCTTTTAGCTACTAATTTTGCCGCTATTATGCCCGTATATATATTGACACATTCAATATCCCCGCCAAAGGCATGGCCTACAGTAATGGTAGTATCTAATAATTTTAGCTCCTTTAATTTTTTTACAGTTTGGCTGAAAGATAAAGGTAATGCGCCGGCATCTGTCATTATGTAAGTAATTTTTAAATTAGGTTCAATATACTTTAAAGACGCTATTATAGGAGCTAGCATGCTATGTAATGTTCCAACTATATATAGTGAGCTTTCTAAACTTTTAAAGCTTTTAAACGCCTCATGATATGGGCTCTCTTGTTCTTCAGCAGATAAAACCTTTAATTGGAAAGGCGTGTACCTAAGCTTCATAATATGGCCTGGATCATTTGGCATATTTTTTATTATATTGCTGCTATTATATATTACAAAGTGATATCCCCCAGTGCCAAGTTTTAGTTCTAAGGCTGTAGTATTTAATACTACTTTATCTCCAATATTAGCAGAGCCTGTAATATTATTATAGTTAACAGCTTTAGAAATCTCATCTTCTAATTTTACTCTAATCCAAGTAATATCTTCATATGATTGAAGTATTTCTGTTATAATTCCTTCTTTATATGATAACAGCTTAGTTACCCCCTATTTTCTTCCTAATTTATCAATATAACATAATACTTTATTATTATCAATAATATCTGTAAAGGAATAAAATTCTGAAATTATATGTATCATGATTAGGAAGGTTAAATATAATATTCTTGCTTCTAGAACCTGTGTTATTGTGCAAAATATTCCAAGGGTTATGCCAAGTATATTGGAGCCAACATCTCCCATCATAACTTTGGCTTTTAAGTCTTTAGGCAAGTATACTAAAATAATTCCAAGCAAAGATATTATTATATAATTATATCCTCCTGCTCTTGATGTAAATAAAAGAATTAAGGAAAGCAATACAAATACCTTACCTGCTCTTCCAGGCCTTAAATCAAAAATGTTAATTAAATTAGTAAATAACCCTATTATCGCAGTGTTAATAATTATTTGAACTAATCCTGTAGATATAAGAATAGAAATTAAAACACCAGATATGCCTCCTGCAATTAGCTTCAATCCTCCTGTAGTAAGCTTACGTTTCAAAAGTGATGATAAATGTCCCTTAAAGCCTTTTATTTTTTTTTCACCAATAATATCGTCTAATAAACCTACTATTCCAATGGAGAGTATTGAAATAATATATGCTAATGTAAAAACATCCATTGATTCCATATAAAATGAAACTATATAAATAGTAAATGTTTGAATAAATACAAAAACTAGACCCATCCCTATAGGAATTTGTTCTTTATTATAATTTAATTCGGTACAATTGTTATTTAGAAGCATATCATAGAACATAGGCATAACGATATAGGTCAAAACAGAACTGGATACAAATGATAATATACTTAACAACTACTTTTCACCTTCTAAATAATAATATTATTAAAGTAATTAATACATCTAAAAATTGTCTTCCTCTATGAATAAATCCTTTTAAGTTTCTTCCAGTTTCTCTATGTGTCATATCTACATCGACTTCCTTAATGGTAAAGCCTTTTCTTAATGCTTCAATTGTCATAGCTACTTCAATACCAAACCTACTAGGTATATAATCAATACTATCTATTACATTGCTTTTATAAACCCTTTGTCCTGACAATGTAGAAGTTATTTTTTTTCCAGTATAATAATAGACTCCTTTATTAGCTAGATTTTTTACTAGACCAAATCCGCCTTTTATTTTTGGGCTTTTAAATCTTGCGATTATGACATCAGCTTCACCATTTAAAGCTGGTATTAAAAGCTTAATTATCTCATGGCTAGTATTTCCTAAATCTCCATCTATCAATACTAAATAATCAAATCTTACCTTTTCAATTGCAGTATTAATTGCGTAACCTTTACCTCTATTTTTTTCTAATTCGATAGAAGTGACATCAAGCTTACTTATTTTTTCTCGTGTTTTATCTGTGGAACCATCATTTACAACTACGATCTCATCTATTAGCTTTATGTCTTTTATTTTTTTTACAGTATCTATAATAGAATTTTCTTCATTATAGACGGGTATTACTGCTACAATCCTAGGTTTAAAATTATGCATATACATCGCTCCTAGTTAATAAAAATTGTCTTTTGATAATTCTGGAACTAAGCTTTCTGCACTAGGTTTTACTCCATAATTGCCTGGTCTTCCATCAATGGCAAAAACAAATGCTACTTTCCCCAAAATACTATCTATATTATCTACTGATGAAATCCTATTATCTTTGTATTTCTCAATATATGAGATTTCAACTTCCTCTTTTTCTATCCCAATAATAGGCACTTCATTTTTTTTACAAATATCTATAATCCTCTTATCTATAGTTTCAAATCTTGAATAGTCCTTTCCTTTTCTTCCTCCAGCTATTACCATGTAATCTACTGGTGCAGCATAATTTGAAGTATAATCCACCAGGCCTTCTGCTGCAAGTATTTCTATTAAACCATTGTCTTCTCCCTTTATAATACCTTCAGTAATAAAGTCAATAACTTGCTTTACAATATCCTTTTCTGTCTTTTCAACACCTTTTGATTCTTTAAATATTCTATCTAGTACATCTAAATCAAGGCTAAAATTGTCCTTAATAGTAGTTATAGAAACTACTTCTGCTCCCGCTAACTCTATTGTCTGAACAATATTATTGTATATATAATCATCGCTTGTTTCAATAACAGCTATCTTTATGCCACTAAGCCTATCCTTGATTAGCTCCCCGTAAACAGCTCTATTAAATTCCACTAATTGTTCCTTTTCTTTTGTCACTCTTATTATTTCCTTCTTTACTGTTTCTGTTTCTTCTCTTAAATAATTAAAACTGTTTTCTAATTGTGAAACTATATCTTCTTTTTGTGACATCATTATATCTTGAGCATCAAACATAAAGCCTATATAAATACCTATGGCAAGTGCTAAGAATATGGAAACTACAGTTACTACATAGTATTTAATGTTACCCAACATTTATTTACCTCCTAAAGCCAAATAGTATGCGAAGTCTAATCTGAATAAGCTTAATTAACTCTTTCATTGGTGGAAACATAAGGGTTAAAACTATTATAGGAATAAGTGCTGCTATTCCTAATCCTACAACATATTTTGGTTTAAGACTACTTCTATAAAGCATATTAACCCCTTTTGCATCTACTAGCTTAGAGCCTACTTTGAGTCGAACTAAAAATGTGCTAGACATGCCACTTCTACCTTTTTCTAAAAAATCTATCATATTACTATGAGTTCCAACAGCTACTATTAAATCCACATTATTGTAGTAGGCTAATAAAAAAGCAATATCTTCACTTGTTCCTGCTGATGGAAAAATCTTCGCATCTAAGCCTAGAGCATTTACTCTTTGGAGTCCTGGTGCTCTCCCATCTGTATATGCGTGAACAATTATCTCTTTAGATAATCTTAAACACTTATCACTAACACTATCCATATCTCCAATTAATATGTCTGGAGTAAGACCAAATTCTAATAGTGCATCTCCACCCCCATCAACTCCTATCAGGACAGGTTTAACTTCACTTATATAGTTTTGAATAGCTAATAAATCTTTTTTATAATCTTTACCTCTTACAACAACTAAAACATGCCTTCCATTAATCTTTGTTTTAACTTTAGGGATATTACCCTTTTCAAGAACTAATTCTTTCTCTTTTTTTGCATACTCCAAAGTGTTTTCAATGAACTTATCTAATTCTTTTTCTATGTTGCTATATCCAATACTTAATAGCTCTTTTATTTTATTACTGTCTAATTCTTCAAAATTTCCAATAACCTTATCCTTATAAAGAATAAGGTTATTATTTATTTCAAGCTCTTCTCCTTCACATACGACATCAAATATCTCTTTGTTTTTGCTCTCCAATAATATTATTCCTGCATCTACTAATATTGAAGGTCCTTTATTAGGATATTTCCCACTAATTGATTTGTTTAAATTTAATACGCATTTTACCTTAGATTCAACTAGTGAGATGGCAGCTATTTCATCAATATCTTTATGATCAATAATTGCTATGTCTCCCGCTCTTAATCTTTTTACTAAGTTTTTAGTTTTTCTATCTTTTTTTAAATTTCCTTTAATATACATTGATATCCTCCAAGATATGAAGAAATCATTTTAAAATGCCTTATATTTATTTTATCCAACTTTACTATATGAATACTACTTGATAATATTTTATATTTAATGTTATCATTTATGATAACATCTGTTATGATATCTTAGGAATATAAAAATCTCTTTCTGTTTTATTACAAAAAGAGATTTTTTATTTCTTTTATTGGAAGAATTCTACTTTATGATATCTTTTGCTCAAGTCTTAATTTATCAGCTACCATTGCAATAAACTCCGAATTAGTAGGTTTTCCTTTGTCTGTGTTCACTGTATATCCAAATAGATTATTTATCGTATCTACTTTCCCTCTGCTCCATGCAACTTCTATTGCGTGTCTGATAGCTCTTTCAACTCTGCTTGGTGTTGTGTTGAACTGCTTAGCTATATTAGGATATAATTCCTTGGTAACTGCACTTAATAGTTCAATATTATCCACCACCATACTTATTGCTTCTCTTAAATATAAATATCCTTTTATATGTGCAGGAACTCCTATTTCGTGTATTATATTAGTTATTTTAGCTTCAAGACTTTTATTTGTGTTTGGTGTGTTAATAAGCCCGGTAGGAATTTCAATCTGCTTTCTTCTTTCAATAATAGCTGGCGTATTACCCGTAACTTGCCTTATTCTCTTCATAAAAATTTCAAAATTAAAAGGCTTTACAACATAATAATCAGCACCTAAATTAATAGCTCTTTGTGTAATTTTATCTTGTCCAACGGCTGATAGTATAATTACCTTAGGAAACTTTTCTAATTCTGTGGAGTGTAGCTTTTCTAGTACCCCCAATCCATCTAGATGAGGCATGATTATATCTAACACTAATACATCTGGCTTTTTTTGGTTTATTAATTCTAAAGCCTCTACTCCATCCTTTGCAATTCCAACTACCTCTACATCATCCTGTGTTGAAAAATATTCTTCTAAAATGCTACAAAAATCCTTGTTGTCATCAGCAATTAAAATACTAATCTTTTCATTTTTCATTTCGTTATACCCCCCGTAAACGATTTATCTATCTATAAAATTATAGATAATAAATTATTCGACAAAAGTAATAATTTTCCTTCTCACTTTTCATTTTTTTATTTTTTTTTCAAATATATGTTTTTTTTATCATAAATAAAAGAGATATGGAATAATTCCTTATCTCTTGTTATTTAATCTATTATTTAGTTTTTGCAAAATCAGCATTATTGTTTGTAATTATTCCTGCTTCTTTTAACATCCATTCAATATAGATTCCATAGCCTTTTGTTGGATCATTAACAAAAACATGTGTAACTGCTCCAACAATCTTTCCGTTTTGTAATATAGGACTTCCACTCATTCCTTGAACAATTCCACCAGTTTTTTCGATTAATCTATCGTCTGTTATTTTAATGATCATACTCTTTGATTGTGGAACATTCTGTCTCTCTAATTTAATTATTTCAACCTCGTATTTATCTACCCTATCTCCTTCAACATTTGCAAGTATATGAGCTTTGCCAATCCTTACTTCGCTTTGAGTTCCTATGGGTAACGGGGTTTTTTGATTCGTTAAATTTTCATCATGAATTGTGCCATATATTCCAAAGTTGGTATTATTTTCGATTTTTCCTAAAACATCTTTTGTTTCAAAAAATATACCTCTTAGCTCACCTGGACTACCTTTTTTGCCATGTTCTATTGAAGATACTTTAGCCCTCATTATTTCTCCGTTTTCTACCTTCATTAAGGTTCCTGTGTCAATATCTGTTATAGCATGACCGAGAGCACCAAATTTCATAGAATTTGGCTCGAGAAAAGTTAATGTTCCTATTCCAGCAGTCTTATCTCTAACCCATATTCCTAATCTATAGCTATTGTCTTGCTTACTTTTTACTGGAATAACTTCTGTATGATATACTATATTGTTTCTTTCAATTTGAATACTAATTTTTTTGTCTTTGATACTATTTAAAATATGGATTACATGATCAGCATTTTCAACTTTAATTCCATCTATCATAGTAATAGAATCGCCAACTCTGATGCCAGCATTTTTGGCAGGATTATATATTTTGCCATCTATGCCTGATATCTCAGATGTAGCTACTACTAATACTCCTTTAGTGTTTAGTTTAACTCCTATAGCTTCTCCGCCAGGTATTATATGAACATTTTCAACTACATTTACCCTTACATGTTTTATAGGAAAAATACCTAATAATTTTAGTTTTATGTCTGCTATTCCATTATTAGTTGATTCTAGCTTATAGGAGTTTCTCAATGCAATATTTGATTTTTCTTTATTATTATCAATTTTTACTATATTGATAGAGTCTTCCATTAATTCTAAAGAAAATGGGAAGAAAAAACTTAAATCTTTACTATCACCTTTCATTATATCTATTTGAGAAGGAAACCTAACAATATTTAATATTTGAATTGAATATACTATTAAGGTTAGGAGCAAAGCAAAAAATATAAACTTTCTATATCTAGACATATTACGCAAAAAATCACTCTCCTATTAACCTATGTCTTTAGCTTCACCTCCAAAAAACACTAGTCTTCATTAATTTTGAAGACTAAAATGAAATTATAGATTCTTTAAGATTAATGTAGCCTTTTTACGTAATATTTATGCGGTACAATTATTTATTAAACTGTTAAGTAAAATCACAATTTCCGTATTATAGATTACTGAACAAAAAAGCACCTAATTAATAAAATTAGATGCTTCCTTTTATTTTTTTTGACATTTCGATCATCTCTTTAGCATGTTTTTTGGTAGTTTCTGTAAGGTTGACTCCTCCTAACAATCTAGAAAGCTCTTCAATTCTTTCATTATAGTCAAGCTTGTTAATATGTGTGATAGCTTTATTTTTTTCAATTTTTTTGTCAATTAGATAATGACTGTCCGCAAGAGCAGCAATCTGCGGTAAATGAGTTATACATATAATTTGATGTGTATTTGAAATTTTAGCTATTTTTTCTCCTACTATTTGGGCTGTTCTACCACTTATTCCAGAATCAATTTCATCAAATATTAATGTGGGGATTTCATCTCTCTCAGCTAAAATACTCTTAAAGCCAAGCATAATCCTTGACATTTCACCACCAGAAACTATTTTAGATAAAGGCTTTAATGGTTCATTTGGATTTGTAGATATCATAAACTCAATTCTATCAATACCATTTGGTGTAAATTGCTCAAGCTTTTCGAGCTTAACCTTAAATTTAACTTTAGGCATATTTAATTCGCTAAGCTCTTTTATTATTGCTGATTCAAACTTACTAGATATGCTTGTCCTTTCTAAGGTTAGCTCTTCGCATAAAGTATTTAAATAATTTTCATGTTTCTGTATCTTATTTGTTATTTCTCTTATTTCTTCTTCACAGTTCAATAATTCTTCTAATTCATTACTGATTTCATCACGATATTTCAAAACCTTATCTATTGTATTACCGTACTTTCGTTTAATTTTATTTATTAAGTCTAGTCTATCTTCAATGATTTTAATTTTTTCTGGATTGTACTCTACTGTTTCGTTATAATGCCTTATATCTCTAGTTACATCTTGAAGTTGATAAATAACCGATTCAATTGTATTAGAAAAATTAGAAATATCAGTACTAATTTTAGATAATCTATTTAAGCTTACATAAATATTGTTTAGCTGATCTAAAATAGGTTTGTTCCCATGATAATCCGAATCTAATATTGTAATAGATTCAGTTAAGGACTTTACAATGTTTTCAGCATTTGATAAGATGTTATATTCTGATAATAATAGTTCATCCTCTCCATCTTTAAGACTAGCATCATCAATTTCTTCTATTTGAAATTTTAATAAATCTATTTTTCTTTCTTTCTCCATTTCGTTTTGGCATAAAGACTTTAGTTTGCTTTTTAAGGAACGTATTATTTCATATTCACTTTTAACTTTTCCTTTAATATTAATAATTTTTTCATCACCTAATGAATCAATGAAATCACAATGCTTATCACTTTTTAAAAGAGATTGATGATCATGTTGTCCGTGTATGTCTATTAACTTACTAGTTATGTTGTTTAACATGCTTAAGGTGACAGTCCTTCCATTTACCCTAGAGGTGCTTCTTCCAGTATCAAATATTTCTCTTGTAAGAAGTAAAGTGTTATCAGCTTCTTTTTGTATACCGTATACATCTAGTATCTCATATATATAGTGTGGAGTTTCTAAACAAAACAAGGCTTCAATTGATGCTTTTTCACATCCAGTAGGCACAAAATCTTTGTCCGCTCTTCCACCTAATACTAAAGATATAGCATCTATAACTATAGATTTTCCTGCACCCGTCTCTCCAGTTAATACATTTAAACCTTTTGTGAAATCAACTCTCAAGTTATCAATAATTGCAAAATTTTCAATATTGATTTCGAGGAGCATATTCTAACCTCCTATTAATTAAGCAATTTTTGAAATGTTTCTCGTATATCATTAATTTTATTAATATCACTTACTGCAATGAATATAGTATCATCACCAGCAATAGTTCCTGCTATTTCGTCTAAACCTAAAGAATCTACAGCAGAACCACATATTTGAGCAGCTCCTGGTAAAGTTTTTATAACTAGTAAATGTCCTGCAATATTTATAGATACTATAGAATTCTTAAATATTTTAATTAATCTGTCTGTTGTACTCTCTACATTTTGTCCCATTGCTGCATATTTGTATTTACCACTTTTAGCAAGCACCTTAATAAGTCTTAATTCTCTAATGTCTCTTGATACAGTAGCTTGAGTAACATCAATGCCTAGTTTTTTTAAATAATCAGCTAATTCTTCTTGAGTTTCTATTTCATTGTTTTCAATTAATTCCAGTATCTTAGATTGCCTAGCATATTTTTTCAAATAATCTGCCCCCTTTTTCTATGGTGTTGAAAAACCTAATATAAAAGGTGTTATAGCTATTATATCAAATGAAAAATCAAAAAAATAGACAAAAATACTCTTAAATCCAATAAATGGGTTGTCATAAAAATCAAATATATTGTATATGTATTTATAGTTCCTCATGAGATTCATTTACTACGATTTCAGTATGCTTATCAATATCAAAAATATCCCTGTTATCTTTAACAAGGTGTGCTAAATACTCCCTATTGCCTTCTGCCCCCTTAACAGGAGAATATGTTAAAGCAGTAAAATTCAGATCTATTGAGCGACAAAAATTATATATGTCTTTAATAACCTCTTTATGTATATTAATATCCTTCACTACTCCCCTTTTACCAACCTTTTCTCTACCAGCTTCGAATTGTGGTTTAATTAAGGCTATAATATCTACATTATCTGTAGTAAGCTCCTTAATCTTTGGCAAAACAAGCTTCAAGGATATAAATGATACATCTATACTTACAAAGTCAGCTAATTCTCCAATGTCCTCATTTATTACATGTCTAATATTTGTTCTATCCATTACAATTACCCGTTCATCCTTTTGAAGCTCCCATGCTAATTGTCCATATCCAACATCAATAGCATATACTCTCTTTGCACCATTTTTGAGCATACAATCTGTAAATCCTCCAGTTGAAGCACCTATATCTAGTGCAATTCTACCATTAATATCTAAGGAAAACTTGTCTATAGCTTTTTCAAGCTTCAAGCCTCCTCTACTAACATAAGGAATAGGATTTCCTTTCACAATAATATTACTATTTACGGGTACCTTAGTTCCAGATTTATCTACTCTTTCATCATCAATATATACTAAGCCAGCTAAAATATATTTCTTTGCTTTTTCTCTACTATCTACCATATTATTATTAACAAGTAAAATATCTATTCTTTCTTTTTCAATTTTCATTTAATCGCTCCTGAACCTATTTGATTTTCTCTGATATTCTATTTAATATTCCCTCTACATCCATATTGTATTGTTTAAATAATAAATTAACTTTTCCATGCTCAATAAATATGTCTGGTAAAGCAATATTCAATATTTCTCCCCTATAGTTGCTTTGTACTAATATATCATTTATTAAACTTCCAAAGCCTCCAGTTTTTACATTGTCCTCTAGGGTAACAATTAGAGAGTGTTCATTAGAAACCTTTTTAATCAAATCTTCATCTAAAGGTTTTACAAATCTACCATTAATTAATGTAACACTTCTTCCTTGTCTTTTTAGCTCTTCTGTAACCTTGTAAGCTTTTTCAACCATTCCACCAATGGCAATTATAGCTATATCTTTGCCTTTTACTAGCACTTCTGATTTCCCAAGTTCTATATCTGTTCTATTATTTTCTTCAATATAATCATAGCAGTTTCCTCTTGGATACCTTATAGCTAATGGTCCATTATAGTCTTTACTAAACTCTAACATTTGTATAAACTCCGATTTATCTCTTGGAGCCATTATTGTAATATTCGGTATGTGAGATAAATAAGATAAATCAAATACTCCATGGTGAGTTTCTCCATCATCTCCTACTAATCCAGCTCTATCTATGGCAAAAACAACAGGAAGATTTTGGATGCATACATCATGAAGAACTTGATCGTATCCCCTTTGTAAAAATGTTGAATATACTACAAAATAGGGTTTTAGATTATTAGATGCCAATCCAGCTGCTAAAGTTACACCATGTTGTTCTGCAATCCCAACATCAAAAAATCTATCTTTGTGTATTTCTTTATACTTACTCAAGCCAGTACCTTCAGGCATTGCAGCAGTAATAGCTACTATTCTATTATCCTTATTTGCCATGTTAATTAATGTGTCTCCTAGTATATCGGAATAAGAAGGTTCAATAGATATGTTAATAGGCTTACCTGTGTCAATATTGAAAGGAGACGAACCATGAAATTTATCAGGATGCTCCTCTGCTGGTTTATATCCCTTTCCTTTCTTAGTAATAACATGAACTAAAACTGGACCTTTAACTTTTTTTGCCCTTTCTAATTCGCGAATCATATCATTAATGTTATGTCCATCTATAGGTCCTAAATACTTAAATCCAAGTTCTTCAAAAAACATACCGGGAACAAGAAAATATTTAATGCTATCCTTTGCCCTTTCTGCAGTTTTAAAAACTTGTTTCCCAATACCAGGTATGCTGTTAAGTATCGCTTCAACATCTTCTTTTACTTTAAAATATGTGGGAGCAGTTCTTATTCTATTTAAGTATTGAGATAGACCACCAACATTCTGAGAAATAGACATTTCATTGTCATTTAATACTACTATTAAATCAGTCCCTGTATCTCCAGCATGATTTAAAGCTTCAAAAGCCATACCTGCAGTCATAGCACCATCGCCTATTACACTGATTACATTATGCTTTTCGCCTATAATATCTCTTGACAAAGCATATCCTAAAGCAGCAGAAATTGATGTAGAGCTATGCCCTGTTTCAAATATATCATATTTGCTTTCCTTTCTCTTAGGAAAGCCACTAATCCCCTTATGCGTTCTTATAGTATGAAAGCTCTCTTTTCTTCCAGTCAATATCTTGTGTACATAAGACTGATGCCCAACATCCCAAATTATTTTATCCAAATCACCATTAAAAACCTTATGCAGAGCAATTGTTAATTCAACTACACCAAGATTTGAAGCTAAATGTCCTCCATTTTTAGATACTACTTCTATAATCAATTCTCTAATATTTTCAGCAAGAGTATTTAGTTCTTCCATATTCATAGCCTTCAAGTCTTTAAGATCGCTATATCTCGAAAGAATATTCTCCAATGTATTCAACCTACTTTCATTTGTTTTTATTGTTTTTTTGCTCAGGTAATATATTTATTCTAAGTTTTATATCTAATATCATTACAAATTTTGCAGTAAAAAATATAATATTATCGGATTTTTTAAGTGCTATTTCCTTACCAATAGCTTTACCTCCAACTGTAAGAGACGCTATAAGTCCACTCATTATTACACTTAATATAGCCCCCTTAGTAAGTCCATATTCACTCACTAATTTCATAACAATTATTGTTCCTGCAGCACCACTAACTATTCCACTTATATCTCCAATTACGTCATTACAAAAGTTAGAAACTCGTCCTGCGTTTTTTACAAGTTTTACAGCATATTTAGCCTCTTTGATTTTGTTAGCTGCCATAGAATGAAAGGTTTTTTCATCAGAAGCTGTTACTGCAATTCCAATTATATCAAAAAATACTCCAAATATGATAACAAATATTAGGCAAATGAATGCAAAAAAAATATTAAAGTTTCTCAATATTACCTCAGATATTAAGCTTACACCTATTGCTAAGACGAAAGTCCATAGTGTAATAATAAGTACCCATTTTCTATTGCTTTTTTTCACTTTATTATTATTTGTTCTTTTATTCTTATTTAATTTCATATTTTTGTGAGACAAAGCCTAACCTCCAATTTCTACAATAAATATGTATAGAAATAATGCTGATAGCCATAAGCTATCAGCATTTGAGTGGTAGTATATTAAGTAAATTTTACGGCTTAAGGTCTAGCAGGATTTCCCAGATGAAAACTGTCCGTCGCCAGTCCAGCGGTTTCCCTTTAATCTCATCTCTATATCGTCGCCAAAAATAGGGCTAGATTGCCACTTAGTCCGCACTGTAATCCTAAATATACTTCTCATCCATGAGAACAGTCTAGGAGATTTCCTCTACAGCCATACTAATTTCTAGCCTCTTTTGCAAAATAGGTTTCGATGACAAAGCCTTTCTTCCATGGGCCCATGGATTCTAAAGCCACAACCATGTTCCGCCTATTTCACTCAAGGCAGGCTACGCTGCAAGTAGCTTGCACCACAATGCAGGTTTATCCCGTTAATAGTTTGTACGAGTCTCCACGAGAGTAGGGTCAACGCCTGCATGCCATTGCAGATCGCCCCATCCCCCTTACTCCCAGAAACGACTCCCAACTGGGCGTCAGCAGCCGAAACCAGGAACTTCATCGATGTGCCCTTTGACGGATTTTTAGCCCCGCCTTCAAAATTAGTTGTACTGACTAGAATACTGCACCACTCTCAGACTTAAATTATTATAACATAGCCCATATTTTATTTCAAATAATTTGAAAATCGAGTTTTTATCATATTTCACAGAAATACAACAATATTGTTTGCATATTAACTCTATATATTGTTTGCTTAACTTATCTAGCTTTCTCTATGGACTAGATAGCTAGCAAGCTCCTTGAAGAATCTTACTCTTTCTTTGTCAAAAATGGATAATGATTCTATAGCTTCATTATATAGGCTTTGAATTTTAATAATTGCATTATCCATTCCAAATAAACTTAAGTAGGTTAGCTTGTGGTTAATCTCATCGCTTCCAGTGTTTTTCCCTAAAAGACTTTTATCTCCTACTTTATCTAAAATATCATCTCTGATTTGATAGCACAAGCCTATTGACCGTCCATATTCTCTAAGATGCTCTATCTGTTCTTCATTAGCTCCAGCAACCATAGCACCTGAAACTATGGAAGCCTCTATCAATGCAGATGTTTTATTATTGTGTATAAACATTAGCCTTTCTTCATTAAAGGATTTTTCATTAGTTTTGATATCTACTGTCTGTCCTCCTATCATGCCAAATACACCTGCAGCTTTACCTACCTCTTTTATTGCTAGTATATATTTCACATAATCACGAGAGTTCAAAGGAATAGTGTTTAGCATGGTTTCATATGCAAGATTCAACAGTCCATCTCCAGCTAATATAGCAATGTCCTCACCAAAAACCTTGTGGTTTGTTGGCTTCCCTCTCCTAAAGTCGTCATTATCCATTGCTGGCAAGTCATCGTGTATTAATGAATATGTATGTATCATTTCAATTCCTAGTGCTATTTGCATAGCATCCTCATAGCTGCCAGAAATTAATTCACTTGTTTTTAATGTTAGAACAGGTCTTAGTCTTTTGCCTCCAGCAAATATGCTATAGCACATGGCTTCAAAAATATGTTTCTGCGGAAAATCTTCCTTAGGCATAACCTTCTCAAGCTCTAGGTCAACTATTCTTTTGTACTTACTTAATTCATCTAAAATATTCATAAGTTCCTCCTATGAATTCACATTGAAATCCATTTCTTCAATATTATCATTGCCATTATCTAAAATAATTTTAACTTCTCCCTCTATATTATTTAAAATATCATAGCAATGCTTATATAATTCCACACCTTTTTTAAACTCAGTTAATGATTCCTCTAAGCTCAGTTCTCCATTTTCAAGCAAGGATACAATGCTTTCTAATTCTAATATAGCTTCTTCATAGGAAAGTTTTTGTTTTTTCTTAGCCATGCTAACACCAACCCTCTTATTTATTTTCTTATAACCTTTATTTCAACTTCACCGTCATGAAAAATTAAGCTTAATATATCTCCAGTTGAGATTTCTTCAACTGATTTTATTATTTTTCCAGTTACATCAGTTGCTAGAGAATATCCCCTGCTTAAAATTGCCAAAGGACTAAGTGCATCTAGCTTAGTACTTAGAAAATCAATTTTTTTTCTCTCTCTATCTTTTCTTCCATCAAATATTCTTATAAGGTCTTTTAATGTATTATCTAATCCTTGCTTGCTATCATTTAATATCTTAATTGGATTATTCATCATGAATTTACCATTTACATTTTTAAGTTTGCTTTTATTTGTATCTATGTAGATACCATATTGCTTAATCAAGCTATTAAGAATAGAGCTTAACCTAAAATTCAATTCCTCAATTTGAGGTACTGCAATTTCTCCAGCAACAGAAGGTGTTGGAGCTCTCATATCTGCAACGAAATCTGCAATTGTAAAATCAGTTTCATGTCCAACAGCTGAAATTATTGGAATGTTTGATTTATATATTTCTCTAGCAACACTCTCATGGTTAAAAGCCCATAGTTCCTCAATACTGCCTCCACCTCTACCTACTATTATTGTGTCTATATCCTCTCTAGTATTAAAATATTTTATTGCTTCACAAATATCCTTAGGAGCTTTCTCACCTTGAACTAATACTGGATATATAATTATACTAACTGAAGGCATTCTTCTATTGATTACTGATATTATATCTCTAATTGCAGCTCCCTTAGGTGAAGTAACAACACCAACTTTATTGGGCAAAAATGATAGAGGTTTTTTATTTTCACTTTGAAACAATCCTTCTATTTGAAGCTTTTTCTTAAGCTTTTCAAAAGCTTCAAATAATTCTCCTACACCTTTTTTCTCTATATTCCTTACATATATTTGATATACACCATCTCTTTCATATACAGATATATATCCACGAATAGTAACATGCATACCATCTTCTATAATTAAGGGCAGTTTATTATTCATATCATTAAAATAAACACACTTTATTTTGCTCTTATCATCTTTAAGAGTAAAATAAGTATTCCCATTATTGTACTCCTTGAAGTTAGATATTTCTCCTTCTACAGCTATATTATATAATATAGGGTCGCTAGATAGTATTCTCTTAATATATTGATTTATTTCACTCACCTTAAAAGGCTTTAGTTCCATTTTAAATCCTCCAGATTTCATATATAACAAAAGCCTGTCCTTGTGATGCTTTTACAACAGGCAATGTAGGATATATTACTAGATTTATAACTTATTTATATGCTCCATATCTCTTACAAATGAACCTAATAAGCCATTAATAAATTTACTCGATTCATTTGTGCTATACTTTTTGCTTATATTAATGGCCTCATTTATGGAAACCTCAACTGGTATATCTTTTCTATGGAGTATTTCATTTATTGCTATTCGCAATATGGATAAATCCACCTTTGGTATTCTATTTAATTTCCAGCCCTGAGCATATTTTTCAATATTTTCATCTATAATCTTAATATTTTCATTCAACTGATTTACGGTTTGCAATATGTACTCCTTCTCGTCATCTTCAAAGCTATTGTTTTCAAAAAAAATATTTAAAGCATCAGAAGAAAAATCATTATTTAACTCCATCTGAAACAATATCTTCATTGCAGATTCTCTTGCCAGACTTCTTCCCATAGTTGACCTCCTAGTTACTTTTGTATTTAATTATTACTTTTAGTCAAATTAACCCTCTGATTGTTCAGAGGGTTTTTCTTAATTATTAACTATAAAGATTATTCTTCCTTCTGTTCCTTTTCAATATTCACGCCTTGGATATTAATGTTTACCTCAACTACATTTAATCCAGTCATAGTTTCAATAGCACTCTTAACGCTCTCTTGTATATTCCAAGCTACCTCAGGTATTTTTGCTCCATACTCTACTATTATATATAAACTAACGATAGCTTCTTTATTTTCTACTTCAACTTTAACTCCTTTAGAGAAGTTCTTTCTTCCTAATATTTCAGATAGCCCACCAGCTATTCCACCACTCATGCCTGCTACTCCTTTAACTTCTGTAGCTGCTAAGCTAGCTATGATGCCTACTACTTCATCGGATATCTTTATTTGTCCATAGTCAGCTATTTCATCAATATTTCCTTTGTTGTTTGACAAGCATTTCACCCCCTGCTATACTTTAGACTTCACATAGTTATTATACCAAAACATAATAAGATTTACAAACACTACTAAAACTTTTTCATAATTTTAATATTGGAGGCATCTATACTAGTTTCATTTCTCACTATCTCAAATATTTTAGCTACATCTTGTTCAGTTAATTCATTAATTGAAACAACTACTCTTACACTATCATCGCTTAAAAACACAAGCACATCTTCATATCCCTTTGCCTTTATTAGCCCTTCTAGACTAAGTTCTAGTTCTGCAACTTGTCCTATTGATATTATTTCATTTTGTGCTTTAGTCCTTACTTCATCATTAGTGTTCTCATTATTTATTATTTCATACAATCTATCAATTAAAGTAGCTCTTAACTTATCCCTTGAAAGTCGATATTCAGTAAAGTAATTACGATTTTTTGTGCTTACTTCCTCAGCTATTACATCTTCAATATCGTGGTCTGTTTGCTTCTTTAAGTTGTCTATTGTATTATCTCTACTATCTACAATATCAATCGAGTCACTGTTGTCAGTATTTTCATTAGATGTTTCTTTTAAATCTTCATTTACAGTTTTACTAAGCTCCATAATTTCCTCTTCTTCATACTGCCTATAATCATTTGAAGATGGTAACAATGATTTTTTGGTCAGCTCATGATTTAAATATCCAACTACTAATAATAGACATATAAGAGAAATAATCGTAATTGTTTTTTTCTTAATATACATATAACCCCTCCTAATTGCTAGAATATATCTCTACTCTATTTCCCGAAACACCTAGTACTGTCTTTACTGCTGAATATAACTTTTCTTTTATCTCTAAATCCTCAGCGCCTTCAGCAACAACGATAACACCCCTAATTTTAGGCTTTGTTTCTTTTATTACCATTAATGAGCTATTGCTATTTCCTAATATAATTTGCTTTGTAGAATCTTCCCTTGTTATCTCTCTAATACCTCCCTGTGCATCTTTTTCATCTGTTTTTTCAACTATTTGAGTAGTGTTAAATGCTGGCACTTTTTCAGAGGTTTCCTCAAAGGTTATCATAACGTCAACCTGTCCTACGCCCTTTATCTTTTCCAAAATTTGCTCAAGTTTTGCTTCTAAAATACTAGCCTCATCTTCTATTTGATTAAATTCGTTTTGAACTTTTGATTCATATCCCCTTTCATTTAAAAGTAATTTATCTGGTTCCTGTTTATCTGATAATATAAAATTAGATAATAACAAAATAACCGCTCCTGCAAGAATCAAAATTATCAAATTCCATGTAGTCTTTTTTTGATTTTTAACACTAAATAGTTCTTTTAATTTTTCCAGCATTTTTTTCATCTCCCTTATTTGGACATTAAGTTTTTAATATCACAACTACTTTTTCTTTAGGTAATTTATAATGGGATGAAATAGAATTAATCATTTTTTCAAATCCTGGCGAACTAGTTTTATTGATAACTATTGAATTTTTTCTATCCTTATTTACTACTATCTCTTCTATTTCATTGATTTTTATAGACATATTTTTAGGCTCTTCACCTGTAATCTGCTCTAGATATACTTCTATTCCAGTAATTTCTCCAAAGTTATCGAGTTTAGAATTCTCCTCAATCGAAATATTTACTTCAACAATTTTATAACCTTCATCTAACTCTATAAAATCTGTAATTTCTCTTTTTAGCTTATTTTTATACATTTCAACAATATTCTGATTCTGTGCTTCAACATACTTTAAATCCTTATCACTATACATATTATTTTGTTTGCTAATATTTAAGAAAACTTCCCTTTCTATATCTATATCATTAGCCATAAATTTTATGATTGGATTTATCAAAACTATTATTATTAATAGACCAAGAACCATATTAACATATCTTTTCATACTACTTTTAGGAAGCATAATTTCTATAAAAGCAACAAAAAAAATGATTACCACTATGTTTATAACCCAGTTTTTTAAGATTTCAATCATATTTCCTCCTACCTTAGCATTGCAGTTGCATTTCCAGCTCCAATAATAATAGTCACTGCAATGAAAAACATAACTCCTACTGATGTAACAATCGCAAGTAACATTACTAAGGATTTACTTATTTCGCTTAAGCAATCAACTATTCTACTATTTGTCATAGGCTCTATTAATGCCCCTGCAATTTTATATATCAATATTAACGAAAGTATTTTTATAATAGGTATAATACAAATTAGAAATAAAGAGATCATGCCAATAGCACCAACTGCATTCTTTAGCACTACAGAACAACCTACTACAGTTTCCATAATATCCGAAAGGAATTTACCAACTATTGGTACAAACTTATCTACCGCAAATTTAGCTGTTCTTATAGTTACTCCATCTACTTTTGAAGCTGTTGCTCCTTGTATTGAAATAATACCTATAAAAATGGTTAAGGATATTCCCATTATTCCTACAGAGATTTGTCTAATAAGGCTTGATATCTTAGTTATCTGAATTCTCGAAGAAATTTTGCATATAATTCCAATAATAGTAGAATATAAAACAAGGGGCAGTATACCATCTCTTATTAGCGTACTTATAATGCTTAATGTTCCTAATATTATAGGTTTAAATAAAGAAGAGGATGTAATCCCACCTACTGCTACAAGCAATACTAATAGTATTGGTAAAAGAGTCTGCATTAAAATAACCATATTGTTAATTGCATTCCAAGTTATCTGCATTGCTATTACAAAGCTTTTAATTGATAATGATATAAGAATTATGTAGCAAACATAAAATGCAATCTCTCCAACTGTATCTTTCTCAAAGGCACTTTGTAGATTAGTTAGTACAGAGCATATAATGCTAAGAATCAATAGCTTGGCCAGTAGTTCAGAATTGGCAACAACTTCTCTAAATATTAGCTTGAAGATACCAGTAATAATTTTCTCTTCATCAAAGACCTTTTCTCCCTTTATAAGAGAAGTTATCACTTTACTAAAATCTATTTTAAAAAACATCTCCTCTGTATTGCTGCTAATATCATTTACTAGGTTTTCAAGCTGATCCACATTTAAGCTTTCTAATTGTTTTTGAATTAATCCTTCTAAACTTAAACTATTATCATCTTCTGTAATTGCCTTATTTGGTAAAAGTAATACCATTAATATTAACAAGACTAAGCTTACTATTTTTTTTTTCATAATGTTCACCTTAAGGTATTATTTTAATTATTAAATCTAATAAAGAAGTTAATATTGGTACTGCTAATACCATTATCAATATTTTGCCAGCAAGTTCAATCTTTGAGGCAATTGCATTTTCACCTGCATCTCTTGAAATTTGAGCTCCGAATTCAGCTATATATGCAATACCAATTACTTTTAATACGGTTGAAAAATATAATAAATCCATGTCTATTCTTTTTGCAAGGTTGTTTAACACATCTATTACATAGGTCAGCTTACTCATTAGGAAAATAAATATCATTAGTCCTGTTGCTATACTTATCTGAAGAGAAAATTCAGGCTTTTGCTGTTTTAATATTACGGACAAAATTGTAGCTATTATGCCTATACCTACAATTTGAATTATTTCCATAAAATCACCTTCATCAATATAGTTGGAAAATAGTCTTAACGCTATCAAAAAGCTTGCTTATAAGATTTATAACCATTGTAAATACTATTACTACTCCAGCTAATGTAACTATATATGCATACTCTTCTTTTCCTGCTTTCTCAAGAACAGTATGAAGTATGCCTACTACTATTCCAATTCCTGCAATTTTAAATATTAAATCTACATTCATAAAAATCTCCTTTCTAATATAGAGCTAATACTATGCCAAAGCCTACTAAAACTCCTAAGCTCTTGTACATTTTACTGTTCTTCTTTTTCTCTTCTTCTGCTTCTTTTTGTTGATTCTGAAGCTGTAATAATGCTATCTTAAAATACTTTTCTTGGTCCAATCTATTAGATATACCTAAGCTTCGACCAAAGGAAAGAATTATTTCAATATCTTCATCTTTAAAGCATAGCTTATTTTTTAATTCTGTACTTATGGCTACAAAGCCCTCATACACACTTGCATTTTTATTGTAGATTAAATATTTTCCTATTTCATTAAATACATAAGAAACTTTTTTGTTTCCTTTATTGAATACCTCTTTCAATGCCTCCGGCAAAGGATTAGCAGCATACATTATCTCTGTTTGAAGAATTTGGAGACATTGCTGCATATTAATAAGGCCTACTACTCTTTCTGTATAGACTCTGCTATAATTAAAACCTAAAATAGAAGAAGAAAAAATTATCATAAGACACCCTATAATTTTTACAAAAGACATTTTATCTCCCCTTTGTCATGTTATCTTAGAATTGATTTGAAGCTCTGCCCTTCTAATACATCTTTTATATTTCCTACACCATTTGCATTATCAATAATTATTAATCGTTCAAAAACCTTCTCCTTTATTACATCTCTTAGTTTAGGTTTGGTTAATATATCCTCAATCCCGTCTCCATGTACTGTTGATATAATCTTGACACCAGCCTTAATAGCTTCATGTATAGCCTTTATATCCTTTTCATCACCTATTTCGTCTGTTGCTATTACATTTGGAGACATTGATCTTAAAAGTAATAATATACCTTCATGTTTTTGACAACTATCTATAATATCTGTCCTAAAACCAATATCGTTTTGAGGATAACCCATATAAGTACCAGCTAGCTCAGATCTTTCATCTACTACTCCCACCTTGATTCCATAGAAATTATAAGCCTCCATTCCATTGCTAATATTTCTTATAATATCCCGTAGTAAAGTGGTTTTGCCACACTGAGGTGGTGATACTAGTAGCGTATTGAAAATAGAGTTTGGTTTCTTAATTATATGTTGAATTATTTTATTAGATACACCTATTATTTCTTTTGCTATTCTAATATTTAAAGATGATATATCCTTTATTGTTTCTAAGCCTCCATTTCCATAGATTACCTTGCCAGTTATACCAATTCTATGACCTCCCTTTACTGTTACAAAACCGTTTTTTAGTTCTTCTTCTATTGAATAAATAGAATAATTGCTTATAAGCTGAAAGGTTTTTAAGATATGCTTATGGGAAACATGAATACATTCTATTGGTTTAGATAATAGGCTACAGTTTGGGGATACAAAATAGTCTCTAGCTCCAAGGCTTATCATGAGTGGTTTCCCATTCCTTAATCGTATTTCCTCTACTTTTTCCGCATCAGCATGTGGAAGCTTAGACAGGACATCCCATAACTCAGAGTCTAAATAATTTATTATTTCATAATAAGCATTTGCTTTACTATAGGTTGTTGATTTTATGAAATTCTTGTTAATTTGCATCGACATAACCTGTCCCCCTTTTATATATAATTATGACAGGCTTTATATAATATGCTAAAAACAAAAAATAAAAAAACCTGATGCTAAAACATCAGGTTTTATAATACTAATGACAATTACAATCGTCGTCACATTCACAAGATATTAATCTTAGACAATTTGGACACTCTACCTTACCGTCTTCTGGAATTAAGTCAGTGTCTAAATATACTACTTCTTCACAAAAAGGACATTCTACTTCAACATAATCAAAATCCTCATCATCGTATTCATCATCATACTCATCAGATTCATCATCAAACTCACCATAGAACTCTTCTTCTAAATCTGCTAAATCTTCATCAATAAAATCAACATATTCATTTAATTCTTCTTGTTCCTCATTTAAATCAGAAATCGCATCAGCAAAGTCTTCTAAAGCATCGATAATATGTACTAATAGTTTGCCTTCTTTACTCTCTTCTTCAATTTCAAGTCCTTCTGATAAACCTCTAAGGTATGCTATTCTTTCATATAGATAATCCATAACAAATCAACCTCCCTTTTTCAATTTTATTTTATCAATATTGTTGCCTAAACTCTTGACAAATACTCGTCTGTTCTTGTATCTATTTTTATTTTATCACCAATGTTTATAAACAATGGTACTAAAATTGTTGCACCAGTTTCTACTGTTGCTGGCTTTGTAGCTCCTGTAGCAGTATCTCCTTTTACTCCTGGTTCAGTATGAGTAACTAATAGTTCAACAAAGTTTGGTGCCTGAACATCAAAAGCCTTTCCTTTATAGAATCTTACTAATGTAGTATCATTTTCTTTTATATATTTTACTGCATCTTCAACCTGGTCATAATTAAAAGGAACCTGCTCATAAGATTCTGTATCCATGAAATAATATAATTCGCCATCATTATAAAGATATTGCATTTCTTTAGTTTCAATATGAGCCTTTGGGAACTTATCACTAGGGTTAAATGTAGTTTCTTTTTGAGCACCTGTAATAATATTCTTAATCTTTGTCCTTACAAAAGCTGCACCCTTGCCAGGCTTAACATGTTGAAAATCAACTATTTGATAAATATCTCCTTCCATTTCAAAGGTAATACCTTTTTTAAAATCACTTGCTGAAATCATATTCAAACCTCCTAAATCAAGTAAATAGTAATTGTTGTCTTAATAATTTTTTAAAGTCTAATACAGCTATCTAATCTTATTATTAACTAGATGCTCATCTTTATAACTATTTTATATAGACTTAATAAATAGTTTTTATTTATAATAATGGGCTCAACTATACTTATTATTATAATAACATAATTCTAATAGTTTGAATAGAAAAAACTAATCATTTATTTAATAGTTTAATTACTTTTAACAATCATGTCTTGGTTTTTTGGAAACCACTTCAATTGCTTTAGTTATTTCTCTAATAATATCTACTCCATATTGAGATTCCATTTCCTTAACCTTAGTAAACAACTTACCCTTTTCAGTTACAGTATATCTGGGCGGCAAATTATTCAATGCAAGTGCAATTATATCAAGCCTACATTTTTCACATTTACAAACCTCATTGTCAAATTTCTTTAATACTTCATCTACATATCTATAAACTACCTCTTCCATGTAATTATATAGCTCCATAAATATCTCCCCTTCATGTATAATTATTATTTTAAGTATTATGTCTAGTTTTACTTATGTCCTTTAAATATCTCATTTTTAAGCAATACTCTTCCTGTATCAGGTACTACAGTTATTTCAGTATATATATTTAATTTATTATCGAATATTTTTATAGTACCTCCTGCCGAAGGTGAGCCTGTATATCTAAATCCTATTTGTCCTCCTGTGAAGTTGTGGCTCATTCTAAGGTTTTTTTCCAATTTTACAACTTTCAATTCTTTTGAATTTTCAACTATTCTATACTGATATGGCTCTAGTATAATCTTATAGGATTTACCTTCTACCATATTCATATATCTAGCATTTCTTATATCATCTCTTAGGATTCTGCTAGAGGTCATCAAGTGATAGTCACTTCTTTTGACCCTAGGAAAAATTAATGATAAAGAAATAGCCAAGATTGATATAACTAAAAGCAGCTCTATTAATGTCATGCCATAGCTATATTTTCCTCTACTCACCTTTAATACCTCCTTTGAGAATTTCGGAAGCATAGCTGGGTCGTAAAGCTCTTCTTTTGCTCATCAATATTAAAATATAAAATTATAGTGATACCTTTTGCCTCAGTATATTTACTGTTCAAGGGAATAGGCTCTATTTGAATCTTCTCAATGTAATTGCCTACTTCAACAGTTGCAGCGCCAGACAGTCCCTTGCCATATTTTAAATTATACGTATTAGCATTTAAATCTTTGCTTAAATAAAATATATATCCTTGATCTTTTGCACTAGGAGAATTTTTAAAAATAATCTTCTTCACGTTAAGCTTTTCATTAGTATCATGTTTAAGTTCATTATCCATATTTTCTAAATATACTATCTTATCAGATTCTAAAATCTTTTCTTCTAAAAAGCCAATAATAAACTGACCTTGCTGCTGTAGTTCAATATCCTTATCAGTCTTATGAAACATTCTTATATTTGTAATTAACAAAGATAAAACAATAGATATCACTATACCAGCTAAGGATAGTGTAATTAATATTTCAATTAATGTAAATCCGTTATTTAACCTTATAGAATTAGGTCTCATATCTGAATCTACCTTTCTACTTTCCAATGAACAATTTTTATTATATGCTCATAACTAGCATTATTGTATAAGTTACTATGAAAATTCTGTGGAACATCAACTGTACATTTCATGACTATTATTCTTTTTATTTTATCCTTAGCATATATTGATTGTATTTCTATTAGGAAGCCATTATTATATTCGTTCATTATTGCATTAACTTCAGGGTAGCCATCTTTGTAAATCTCATATGATTTATTGTCATTTAGAGCATTAATCAAGCCCTTATTTGACGTATTTTCTTTACATTCACCTTTGATATAATTCTTAAATTCATTGCTATAAATACTATTTAAATCCTGGGTTTCTCCAACAGTGGCTTTTTCTTCAGCATAATTAAGGGCATCATTAATGAACTCTTTAATTATAATATAAGCTTCATCTATGCCCGCTTCCGCAAGATAAAAAGCCCTCTTAACATCACTGTTTAATTTTTTCATTTTATAGTTTGTTGTAGCTAAGTATAATACAGCAGTTCCAATCAATATGATAACAGAAGTCGTAATTAGTAAAATAACCAGAGTTGAGCCTTTAGAATTGCTTTTAGACTTTTTCACAGTACCACCTCTACTGTGTGATTATTTTATAACCTTCTAGTCTCTCTAAAATGCTATCCTCAGCTAAAACCTCAATATTTATCTTATAGATACTCTCCCTATACCTACTCACTTTACTAATACTAACAATAACTTTAAAGCTATCGATTGTTTCAACCGTTTCTCCAATATTTATAGAATCAGAAGCTTTTATGTTTTCCATATAACTTTGAGCTATTAGTGTAGCTTTATATTGTTGCTCTGATTTTCTATTTATTACAGCTGTATTGATTAATAAGCCTGTAACCCATATTACTATCACACCAAACATAGCTAAAGTAAATAATAACTCAATTAATGTAAGTCCATTATTTGTTTTTAGCTTATTAAGCATAGCAACTCACCTTGAATTTATAATTAAAAACATGGGTTCCATTCTATACATTTTTTTCTAATATAACCATTAAATATATTCACTAAATTTCATGAAAATCCTCTAATTTTTTTATAAATACTTTTAAATTATTATCCTATATTTAAATATCAAACAAAAATTGACACTTCTAGCTACTAGAAGTGCCTTTTAATTAAGCTCATAGAATCATATTACTTATCTTTTAATAAATACAAAGTGTATATTACTTCTGCCCGAGTTATACTATTATCCATTGAGTCAAAGCTCTTGCTCCTAGTATCTTTGTTAAGCATCATTGAATGTGAAATGCTACTCCAGTTAATCCTATTGTCTCCATGTATTTTTCTAATGATGTTTTCCATTTCCCTATAAGAAACTGCCCCATATAAACTAAATTTATTATCTGGACGTATATCCATGTATCCATGCTTTAAAGCATATGCCACTAAACTTTTATATCCATCTAGGCTTTCAAAGTCCTCTAATTTCTCTAGTTCCTTTATTTTTTCTTCTAGTCCATAGAAATTCCACTTATATACTGCGTTTAAAATCACTAATAATTGTCCCCTAGATATATATGTGTTAGGTCTAAATGTATTATCCTCATAAAGACCTACTAAGCCTCTTCTAACATAAGCGCTTATTTCATCCTTAGCCCAGTGTCCTCTTATATCTTTAATCGTTTTAAACTCATTATCTATAAACACAGCATATATGCCACTGCTTATATTTAATGAACTAGGTCTTATAAGAGTAATTATTTTGTTTTCAGATATTTTGCTCGGAAGATAAATCCAATTATTATTTTCATATTTGTAAATTCCACCACTTTGAGAACCATAATACTCAAAGCTTAACTCTATTTGTTTTAGGTTATCAAACTGATATGAAGGATTACTGACATTAACCGTGTATATGTCTGAAGCTTTTATCCATTTGTTGTTTAAAGGAAAATATACGCTTGAAAACCCATCTAAAGACAAAGCAACATCATTGTAATATGTACCTTTAGGCACATTAACTGAAATTCTTTTATCTGGAGTTGAAATTTCTCCACCACTAATAGGAATTATCTTGGTTTCTATCTTATTTACAGAGTTGCTATAATTATGTTCTTGAAATGCAATTATATATCCTTCGGTAAGACCTTCATTAAAACCACTAATAAATCCTTCTCTATATTTTTCAGTTTCCAAGTAAAGATTAAATTCATTGATAATTTCCTGATCATAGGGCTTATGCCTTAGTATATTATTGGACTGCTTAAGAAACAAATCCATTTGAGCATAGCCTTGTCCCTTCTTAAGTCCAATTTCTATTCCATGTTTATAGCCATTTTCATAGGTAATATCATTAACTTTTGAGCTTGAACTTCTATAGGATTCATTATATTTTTCTTCAAAATAATAATTAAATGAGGATACAAATCCATCTAAATATTCCTTCGAGTCATTATTTAAAGAAAAATCGCTAATGATTCTAGTTCTCGAGGGTAAATTTCTTTTCCAGTCATTGTTTTTCCCTGAAAAAAAGTCCTTTTTCCCATATATGTCTCCAAGTAAGCTGCCAAAATGTTCTCCATCTTTACTGCCTTGTTCAAAGGAAGCTTCAAAGGGTTCAAATTTGGCTTTTCTATAGCCTTCTTCATATCCCTCTTTAAAGCTATCACCAAAAGCGTCTAAAAAAGTAGTTCTATATTCATTAGTCTCCTTCTTTAAATCAAAAATATCTACTATGCTTGAATTTGAAGGTATTGCACTAGACCATCTATTTGATTTTCCACCATAATAGTCTCTTTGCCCATATGCTTCTCCCATGGCAAAACCAAGGCTCTGAGCATATGTTTCACTATTTTTATTATCTTCATCATCCTTATCAGATGTCTTGTAAGTTCTATTATAGCCGTCCTTAAATCCATCTTTATATCCATCTAAGAAAGAGCTTTTATATCTACTGCTTTCATCATTTAATTTATACATTTTGGTAATTTCTTCATTGGTAGGAATAGATCTTGAATAGTTTTTACTTCTATTTTTTGCCATATCCTCTTCCGCTTTTTCTATACCACTTAGCCAGCCTTCAGAATAACCGTCCTTGTAGCCTTCGTCTGTTGATGCTGAATAAGACGTGTTATTAGGAAAAAAGGTAATTAAAATAAAAAATATGAGTAAAACGTAAAAGCTTTTAGAGTATTTTTTCAAATTCATCACCCCTCAGACATTATTTTGGTATAACTAATATTTGACCTGCTTCAAGAATACTGTTCTTGTTAAGTCCATTTTGTTTCAGAATAGCATTATATCTAGATTTAGAACCATAAAATTTCTCACTTATGGATTCAAAGGTGTCCCCATACTCAACTACATAAAACAAATATGAGTTTTTTATACCTTCTGCTTCCCTTTCATTTGCTGGATAGAAGGCCTCAATATTATCAAAAAGCATTACTCCGTAATCATCTTTATTGCTACTTAATTCCAAATAGACTCTGTCTAGTTTCAGTGGATAAAGTTTAATGTCCTGAGGTGGTGATGCTTCTATATACTCCCATCCCATCCAATTAACCCCCCTGGAAAGCTCTAAATCAATTTTATTCCCTTCTTGATCTTGAAATCTAAATCCTAAAATTACTGGGGAATATCCATATGAATGTGCCCATATACCAATAGAGGATGGAGGATATTTTAATATAATTTCCTTGTCATCTAATAATATATAAGCCCTTTCTTCCTTGTTTTCTGTAGATATAAAATATTCTATACGAAGACTATATTTCCCCTGCTTTGAGCTAGTAAATCTTGAGACTTTTCCTGTAACACTATCACTAGATGGCATAAAGAATATTTCTTCTCCTTCAAAATCCTCTAGTACAGTTGTTTTTTCTGTAGCCATGTATATATTAGTGCCTGAACCAATATATGTGTCTTCTGTTTCTTCGGTATAACCTTCAAAAGGCTTAAAAGGATTTTCTTTTATAACGCTTCTAACTTCAGGCTTATATGCATTCTCTACATATTCATCCATTAGCTTATCATAGCTGTAAATGCTTAAGTCCATTTGGCCTGTTAAATTACCATCTACCATTTTTGATAAGGATAAGTTGCTAGTTAAAAGCTTTTTAGGACTTTTCCCAAGCTGTGATAAAAATTTACTCAAGTCTTCATAGGTTCCTTCAAATGGTATAGATACACCCAAATATTTAGTATTTACTTCTCCTAATGATGTATAATCTGGACCAAAAAATTGCATGCTTTTTATATCTAAAGCTCCATCATCAATTATCCCATTTAATAATTCTAGTATTTTGGGTTGCTCTATATCAGAAAAATACTTATTTGTAATATGATTAACATCGTGATTTAGTTTAGACCACTGTTCATTAATATGCTTTTCTTTTCCAAGGATTGAGTTGACTTTCATTATATCCTCTTCGTGGCTAACCCTCTCTTGCTTCAGCTCATCTAATTTAGCGCTTTGAGCAGTTAAAACAAATTTATTAAACAGCCAGAAAAATACTACTACTATTAATAAAATAATTAGAAATTTTTCTTTTCTACTTAAATTTATACTGTTTTTAGTAAAGCTTTTAGTTGTCATTTTAGTTGCCATAGACCTCTCCCTCCCTAAGCTTTACATTTAATGTGAACTGAAAATAATTATCCTGCTGAAAAATAGAAGGAATAAATACTTCTTCAAAGCTTTCTATTTCTCCTAATTCATGTTCAAAATCGGATATAGATTTTTTGTTTTTTGATATCCCATCAATTGTTATCGTATTAGTATTTAAATCTATTGAGTTTAAAAAAATAGTCTCAGGTACTCTTTCAGTTATTGAGTCTAGTAAGTATTCATTAATTAAATCATTAGAATTTATATAATCATCCATAGACTTTAAATGCTTAAATTTCTCTGTTAATTCTTCAATCTTAGCTTCCTTTTCTAATATCTCAATTATTTTAGGATTTGATTTGCTTATTTCTAATTGCTGTTTTAAAATAGCAACCTCTTTAGATATTTTTTTAATTTTCATCATGTTAAAAAGGCCATAAAACATAATCCCAATAATAACTAAACCCATTATTCCATAGAATAAATAGTCTTTATTAAACTTTCTTTCTCTTTTTAAATTATAGGATTGAAAAAAATTTAAATCATTCATAGGTTTACACCTCTTCATCTCTTAAGATTGAACTTATAGAATTTATGTATTTATTGAGATTAGTTTGAATATTAACTTTATCAATACTTTCTAGAACTATAGTATTTATACGAAAGTAGTTTGAAAACAGCTTGTCTATACCCTTCATGTTTGATAGTCCACCATATAATATAATTATATTCACTTCATTGCCTAATTCCTTAGAAGTATAAAATTTAATAACCTTCTCTATTTTATCTATAATACTCTCTATAGTAGTCTTGGTTACATTTACTAGTCGGTTATAGTCTGAATAGCTACCATCTAATACGCTGATATCCATTATTTCCTCTTTTTTTTCTAATAGTTCTTCTTTTCTAAATTGGAATAGGTTTAAGATATTATTGTCTAAATCTTCTCCACCAATTTCAATTACCCTACTAGTTTGAAGTACACCTTCTTCTATTATTGAAACATTGGTTCCGCTATGTCCTAAGTCTATTGCAGCAATTGTTTTATTAGGAATAGGGTCAGAATCATTAACTATACTAGAATACTTTAAGATTTTACTAATAGAATTTGATTGATAATCCATAACTAAAGGCTTTAGGTTAAGGTTATTCAATAAAAAATAATGCTTTTCTACTATATCCTTTGGTATAGCCACAACAAGAACTATAACTTTTTCTGTACCTGCATCAAAAGTTTTTCCTATTATCCTATGCTGTACAGTATATCTGCTAATATCCATTGGTAAATACTCTTCTAGCTGATACTTTAACATGCCTTCTATCTCTTTTGAACTTAAAACTGGAAAAAGTATTTCTCTCGTAATAATAGCAGTACTTTTTATTGTCAAATATGCTTCCTTTGATGATATATTATTGTCCTTTAGACCTTGCTTTATTTTTTCTATTAAAAGACTTTCATTTTTAATATAGCCATTGTTATAAGAGCCTTCAGGAGTAAGAATAGAAAAAGTTTTAATTACTTGTATATTATTATTGTTTTTCTTTGCTTCTATTACCTTTGTTTCATAGGAGCCTATATCTATGGAGACTATGCTTTTACTTAAAAATGGTAGCTTCAAAATCTTCACTCCCTTTTATTAGTTTGTTTATAGGTTAGTCAATATAGCTAATAGCTATAAACCTCCTCCCATCAATTATTGTTATTCAACCCTAAATTATGCTTAATGCTTAAATATGTCTCAACTTGTTTTCTTTCTTCTTCGCTTAGGGCGTTTTTAAAAATTAATATTTCTGAAATTTGAACATATGATGAGTCTCCACCTATGATTATAGGCTCATTATTTATACTATTAGTGTAATTTTTATTTTGAATTAGAAAATCACTTCCATCTATGCCTAATAGGGTGTTATTAGGAGAAAAAGATGCCATTATTATATGTTTATCTTCACCATAATTTTCGCTTACTAGCGTATTAGATTTTTTTCTATAACGCCAACCCCAATCCCAATATTGCTCTAAACCCATATACTCAAACTCCACATTTTCTGAATTTAATCTTAGCTGCCACCCTTGTTCGTTTGAATTATTATACTTAGAAATAATGTTTTGGATTCTATTTATTCCACTCTCTGTATTCTTAACTACTGTAAATATGGTCAAATTCTCTGAATCCAAGGAATTATTTTCTTGTATTTTTAATGCTGAACCATTCATGTATAAAACACCATCAATAATATTTGGTGTTTTATTTGGTTTATCTGGTTTTGCTAAATCATGTGTACCTGATAAATCTGTCCAGCTTTGAAAATCTCCATTATTTGAATCTATATAAGATGAATCAAGATGTAATGAAAGTCCATCTATGAATGGAAGTCCTATAACATATAGAGGGTTACTATTTACTTCTACTCCATATTTCCCTATTTTAGATATGGGGGTTACTGTATATATTATATGTCTACCAAGATATTTTTCTAAATTAGTTAGTTTCTTAGTGCTTTCTCCGTTTATTAATTCATAATTATTTGGAAATACAGGATATTTATTGCCTGCATCAATTTCTGGATAGGCTTCTGGTATTATTGGATAAAATCCTTCTTCTGAAACATACCATTTTTGTATAACATTTAATAGATACTGTCTTGTATCTCCTGTAATTTCATAGCTTCCTTCTAAATAAATATCCTTATCGGCACCATAAATGTATTTTATTTCTTTATTGTTTTTCATTCCCTTTAAGTTTACCTTATCTGCCACTGGAACTTTAGGCTCAGGTGGTCTTATGTCCCCAACAAAAGCATTTATTTTACCATGATTACTTATATCCATTGATACCTTGTAGCCTTTTACATCTTTTCCAAAAACCTTTATGCTGTTTTCTTCTATTTGGGGATATGCATTAATATCTTCTTTTTTCCTTGCCTTCTCCATTAATAATTCAATCTCTTTCTGAGCTTCAAAGGAGTCAATTGTAAATTTCTTTGTACCTGTTAACATATTGTATCCTGAGCTTATGGAAGGTAAGAAAGCTATGACTATAACCCCTATTATCATAATAGCTAAAATAACTTCAATTAATGTCATTCCTTTATTATTCATATAACCCCTCCTTTCAAGCTTTACTGAGGTCCTGATATATGCCACAAATCCCTTAAAATGTCCTGTCTTATTTCTTCAAATATATTAGCCAGCTCTTCTTCGTCTCCAGCCTTGTATGCCTTTACTGCACCACATGCTGCTGCTATATCATTTACACTATCTAATTCAGAGCTTATTGATGAAAATCCAACTACATATACCTTTATATTATCATCCTTAATCATCTTGCCAATCTTTTTAACATATTCAGTTCCTTTAGTATCAAGGGTGCTTCCATTGCCTACTACTTGTCCATTTAAATCTCTAGGATCAGTTCTGTCAAGGTATCCTTCTTTAATATTGCCATCTGTTGTTAAATAACTTCTATTGGTATTGCTAATAACACTGGCAAAAGTAGTAACACCATCAACTAAAATAACCATATAGTTTAATTTATCTATATCTTTCTTATGAGGATCATTATTGAATTCATTAATTTTATAATATGCCCTTCTCATTCCGTCCCCAGTATTTGTTCCGCCATTGGGATATAAAAAATCTGTAGTTTTATTCTCTCCTGTTACCTTACTTTGAAGCTCAGACTTTTTTTCATAGACATTAAAAAAGTCTCTTGAATTATCATATGGAACTGGGAAGTTAGCACTTGTAGAAAAAGGTATTAAGCTTAAGTAAATATTTTGCATTTCACTAAAGTTTTCTATTAATCTATTTGCTTCTTTTCTTAATAATGTAGTTCTTTTATTATCAGCATTATACGTTGTGTTTCCTTTTAAATCCTTATCCATACTGCCTGATTTATCTAATACCATTGCTATAGCAGCCTCTGCTGCTAGTGGTCTATCATCATCCCTAAAAGCTAATACGGTAGATAAACTAGTTTTAGTTCCCCTATCTATTACCTGTAATGCGTTTAATGCTTCTACCTCAGAATCAATAGTTATTTTCTTATTATCTCCCTCAATAAATCCTTCAAGAGTAAATTTTAATAGTTTGTCAATATAATAAGGATTTTCTTTTTTAAAATTTAAATTATAGGATAGTTTCTCTTGGGCTGAAACTATTACATTTGTTTTATGACTTTTAGTATTTGGATCATATATATATTCAACAATCTCTTTATTGTCTTCACTTAAAGCCAGATAATTCCATCCTTCCGTAAGCTTGTCCTCATTTAGTTCAGGTAATGTAAATACAGCTGTAGAATATCTTAGATAGTTATTTATCTTTGCAGAAGCTATCCTCATTTCTGACTGGATTTGGTATTCTTCTGCACTCATTTTATGAGCTTTGTTACCAAAATTAAATAAGGTAAATCCAATTCCAATGATTATCCCGATTAAGCCTAAAACTATTGTTAATTCTATTAATGTAAACCCTTTGCTTCTTTTCATTCCAATCAGCCTTCTCATAAATTTATTTTTCCCATTTTCTAATTGATTTGTTGTCAGCTAGAAATGACATTGACATTGATGTACTAATCCCTGATTGATTTAATATCCCTGTAGATTTAATACTTATCCATAAATTATCCTTTTCTTCATAGCCACTAATGAGGATATTTATTTTCCCTTCTCCAAAGATAATACTGTTCTCTTCTTTTATATAGCTAGAATTATTATTATATTCATCTATAAAATCATTTAAAAGCTCATCGCCATTAGCTATTAATGCAGCATATCCCATCTCAATACCTGAATATGCTAAATAATATGCTTCTATCATGTGCTCTTGATGTCTAGCCTGTCTTAAGTTAGTATTCATCAAAAATAATATTGAAGCTGATAATATTATAATAACTAAAAAAGCTACAATTACTACTATTAATGCTGCTCCATCATTAGATTTTATTAACTTGTTTAAATTTTTCATATTATCATACATCCAATACAATAAATTTTTGTTTCTGCATCATCAAATTAAAAATACTTCTATATACCAGCTAATCAACTGTTCACCAAGAAAAACTATAGTAAAAAAACTCAATATAATGAAGGGTCCAAAGGGTATCGGGTCCTTTTTCCCTTTTATTTTCAAAATTAATAATACTATTGATATAATTGCGCCTAGTATAAAGGATAGGAATATAGTAAGAAAGATGTTCTTGATACCTATAATAAACCCTAGAGAGCCTATTAATTTCACATCTCCTCCTCCCATTCCGCCTTTAGAAATTATTATAATTACGATAAATAATAGGGAGCTTAATAATAGTCCCCCAATGCTATTTAATAAATCTAATGATTCTCCGTATTTAAAATAGGATATAAGCTTATATATGGCTGCAGTTCCTAGTATTAAAGCAATTAGAATATCAGGAATAATCATATGCTGTAAATCTATATTAGCTATTATAATGAGTATAGAAAAAAATATTGAATAAAAGAAAAACTCTAATGTAAATCCAAACTTAATATAAATAATTAAATAAATAATTGCATTTAACAGCTCTATAGCTGGATATTGAGGGGAGATTTTCTCCCCACAATATCTGCATTTGCCTTTTTGTATTAAAAAACTAAGTATGGGTATAAGATCTACCCATTTTAATGAAGTGCTACACTTAGGACAATGAGATGGTGGGTAGGCTATAGACTCTTCTCTAGGTATTCTATATATGCATACGTTTAGAAATGAGCCTATTATAGCTCCAAATATGAATATTAGTATGTACATGGTAGCCTCCTTATGATTATACTGTTGTTCTGAGTATCAGTTTAGGATGAGGAAAAGTGAGTCATTCCTATATTGTGATATTTAAAACTATGTTTTGGGACGTGGTTTCTGTCACCTTGTCCTAGTCCCCCGCATTCTCTTAGTCTCTATTTAATCTCCAGCAGGAGTCGGATAAACCCATTCAATTTTATTATTAGTGTCTGGATCCCATGTTGAAGTTAATGTCTTTTTATCTGAGTCAATTGCATGAGCAAGCGTTGATCCATCTTTTTGTTTTGTCTCTTTAACTTTTTCAATATCATCAAAATAATCTTTTAGAGCATCTAAATTACTTGGAAAACTATCCACATCACTAGAATTTGCTTGCCACATTTGTATAGCACTTATTAATTGTCTATGTTCTGCTTCAACCTTTGCTTTTTTAGCACCATCGCTAAACCCACCTAACCTAGGCACCGCAATAGCCGCCAAAATACCTAATATAGCAATTACCACTACTAACTCAACTAATGTGAAGCCTTTTTTACTCTTTAATTGTTTTAAAATAAATTCGAACATTTTTGTTCCCCCTTGTTTAATATTTTTAAATATTTATATAAATACACTAATTTCTACTTTCCTAAACCACCACCTTTCAAAATATTTTATTAATATTTCTTTATTAGATAAAAAAAGCTGCACAAATAATATTTAATTATTTATGCAGCTGAACGATCATGGCTACCCCACAGGGTGTAGCTTTAGACTCTAGCTTTGCGTCGCTACTTTTCAGTAGTTTTGCCCTTATTTAAATAATACCTACATAATAATATTTAAGTTCCTAAGGCTTGTCAATGCAAAATTTGCTTTTATCTTAGGCTTTTATTGTCATTAGATCTGTACTGTGTTGACCATATCAAACATAGGCAACGCCATGGCAATAACTATAAACCCTACTACTACAGCCATGAAAACTATGAGCAATGGCTCCATCATTGCTGCCATCTTCTGAAGTGATGTCTCTACCTCTTCATCATAAAAATCTGCACTCTTGTTTAATATATCATCTAATGAACCTGATTCTTCGCCTATTTTTATCATTGAATCTACCATTGGTGGAAATATATTAATATCCTTTATGGCTCTTGATAATGGAATTCCTTTTCTAACTTCCTCTTTAGAATATTCAAGTCTATTGCCTACTAGCTTATTGTCTACTATTTTTGCCACTACCTCCATGGCTTGGAGTAAAGGAATACCGCTAGATAATAAGGTAGATAGTGTTCTAGTAAATCTTGATGTTATTATCATTGTATTTGCTCTTTTAATGATGGGTATGCGTAGCTTTAAACCATCTAAGAACAGTCTTCCAGAATCCATTTTTCTAAAATAGTTTAAGCCAAAAACCATAGCTAATACTACTATAAGATGTATGTACCAATGGTTTTGAAGAGAGTCACTTACATTTAAGAGTAGCTTTGTTGGACCTGGTAGCTCTACCCCGCTGCTTTCAAACATACCTACAAAGGTAGGCATAACTGCCACAAGCAAAAATATTACTACTGCTATAGATGCTATACCTAAAGCTATGGGATAAACCATGGCTACTTTTATTTTATTTTCAATTTTATTTTCCTTTTCATAATGGTTAGACATTCTTTCCATTATGGTGTCTAAGTTACCACTAACTTCTCCAGCTTCTACCATGTTAATCAATAGGCTCGGAAACACATTAGGGTGCTTTTTCATAGCTTCTGATAAGGTTAAGCCCTTTTGTACATCCCCATACACTATTCCTGATACCTTTTTTAGAAGCTTATTTTCAGTCTGTTTTTCTAATATATCTAAGCTTTTAACTATGCTAACCCCAGCATTAAGCATAGTGTAAAATTGTCTACAGAATACTGCTATGTCTTTTTTCTTAACCCTTGGTGTAAGTACTGAAGGACTGGAGCTGCTATCTTTATTTAACTCTATAGATATAGGAATATAATCGTTGCTTTTAAGCATAGCCAAAACTTCATGCTCACCATTTGCATCATGTATGCCTTCTACAACTTGTCCATTTTCTGTAGCCGCTTTATATTTGTATTGCATGTTTTCACCACCTGATTATAATATATATCTACTAATCATTTCAGGGTTTACGGATTGATTTAGAGCTGTTTCTCCACTAATCAAGCCTTTTTTGTATAAACCTAACAATGAATTATCCATTGTCTGCATTCCAAACTTGGCCCCTGTTTGAATAGCAGTATCTATTTGATGTGATTTTTCTTCCCTTATAAGATTTCTAATGGCAGGTGTAGCTATCATAACTTCAAAGGCTCCTACTCTGCCCTTACCATCTGATTTAAGTAAAAGCTGCTGTGATATAATACCTTGCACTACAGATGAAAACTGCACTCTTATTTGCTGCTGCTGATGAGGTGGAAATACGTCTATTATTCTGTCTATGGTCTTAGCAGCACCTATGGTGTGTAAGGTAGATAATACTAGATGCCCTGTTTCTGCAGCAGTTAGGGCTATGCTAATGGTTTCTAGATCTCTCATCTCTCCAACAAGGATAACATCTGGGTCCTGCCTTAAAGCTGCTCTCAACCCGTTTCCAAAATTTAAGGAATCTGTACCTATTTCTCTTTGATTTACTACACTTTTATTGTGCTTATGCAAATATTCAATTGGATCTTCTAATGTCAGTATATGGCAGTTTCTTTCACTGTTTATAAGATTTATCATTGAAGCCAATGTAGTTGATTTACCACTGCCTGTTGGTCCAGTTACTAGTATAAGGCCTCTATTTAATCTAGACAAATCTCTAACTACATCCGGTAATCCTAGCTCCTCTATTGTAGGTACTTCAAGAGGTATGATTCTTATGGCTAAGCAATAGCTTCCTCTTTGTTTGAAAATGTTTATCCTAAATCTTCCAATGCCAGGACTTGAGAATGAAGTGTCTAGCTCACCTTTATCAATTAATTCATTTATTTGCCGTTCATTTAATAATTTTCTTACTATTTCTTCTGTCTCCTGTGGCTTTAAAATGCTTTCTCCTACCTTTATTAGATTTCCGTTGATTCTATAAATAATAGGTAAGCCCACTGTAATATGTATATCTGAAGCCTTTTTTTCTGTGCCATCGTTAATCAGCTCTAAAAATTCCACTTTGTTTTTCCTCCTAATCTAAGGTATATCCTATTCTAAAGACCTCCTCTAATGAAGTAGTACCTTTAGTTGCCAGGTTTAATGCAGATTCATTTAAAGTCGTCATTCCGCTCTTAATAGCCATGTCTTTGATTTCATCTGTAGTACCTCTGCTATCTATAAGCTTTCTAATATCCTGGTCTATGTACATTATCTCGTGAACTGGAATCCTCCCCCTATATCCTTTAAAGCATTTGTTGCATCCTAAAGGCTTGTAGAGAGTAAAATCCTGGGCCTCGTCTAATCCAAAAATAGATTTCTCTCTAGAATTAGGCTTGTAAGGAATTTTGCAATCAGGACATAATTTTTTAACTAATCTTTGAGAGATTATACCAATAACTGAAGTAGAAACTAAATATGGCTCTATTCCCATATCAATAAGTCTAACTACAGTAGAAGCTGTGTCATTTGTATGAAGAGTAGATAAAACTAAATGTCCTGTTATAGATGCTCTTACGGCAATCTCAGCAGTCTCTGAGTCTCTTATTTCTCCAACCATGATGATATCAGGATCTTGTCTTAGTATAGATCTAAGCCCATTTGCAAAGGTTAATCCTGCTTTATTATTGACTTGAACTTGATTAATACCATTTAGCTTGTACTCTACAGGGTCCTCAACAGTGATAATATTTTTCTCTTCTCTATTTAAATCCTTTAGTATTGTATATAAGGTAGTAGTTTTACCACTTCCAGTAGGCCCTGTTACTAAAATAATCCCATAAGGCTGTTTTAGTATTTTATTAAAGATTTTAAGATCATAGTCTGAAAAACCTAAATCTTCCTTTGTAAAATTGAAACCTTCTCTGTCTAAAAGCCTTATTACTATTTTTTCTCCATAAACAGTAGGTAGCGTAGATATTCTCATATCTATATCTCTACCTTCTATTTCAGTTTCTATTCTACCATCCTGGGGTATCCTTCTCTCTGCTATGTCCATTCTTCCCATAATTTTTATTCTAGTAACTATAGCCATAAGACTCTTATTAGATAGATTCATAATTTCTTGTAAATCTCCATCTACCCTATATCTAATTCTTATGTTTTTTTCAGAAGGCTCTATATGTATATCACTTGCTTTCATCTTAATAGCTTGACTAATGATTGAATTTACTAGTTTTACTACTGGTGCACTATTAACCTCGGTTAAATCTTCTTCATCAAAATCTTCTATACTACTAGGTGTATATGTTTCTTCAAACTCCTCTAAAGCTTTTTTAGTGCTTTCTTGACTATAAAACTTGTTTATTGCTTTTAGTATTACTGTTTTCGATGAAATAACTATTTTAATATCCATGCCTGTAAGTAGCTTTATATCATCAATTGCGAATATATTAAGGGGGTCATTCATTGCAACTACAAGCTTCCCATCACTTTTACCAATAGGAATCAAATCATATCTTCTGGCAATATTTTCAGGTATTAATGCAGTTGCATTAGGATCTATTTTATATTTTCCTAAATCTATAGCTGGCGTTCCTAATTGTTTTTCTAATACTTCTAAAATATCATCTTCCCTTAGAAAACCCATGTCTATAAGAACTTCACCTAGACGTTTTGTCTTTATTATTTTCTGCTGTTCTAGTGCTTCTTTAAGCTGAATTTCATTGATTTTTCCAGCATCTAATAATAAATCTCCCAATCTTAAGCTTTTTCTCAAATTATTCACCTTCTGTCTTTAGGCCTTAAGACCTAATCTGTAAATTTAATTATGTATTCTACATAAAAAAGTATTTTCCTCTTTAGTTCTACAAAAAATATTCAGTGTTAATAATACGTATTTGGCTAAATTTCCAGTTGAATTTTTTTAGTTATTTTTTTAACTAACAATTCTGAATCTACTCTATGTTCAAATAAGTTACTATTCCATATAATCTGAGAATAAATAGCTTGATTAATAAGCATGTCTATTCCGTTAATAATATTATACCCCTGCTTTTTTGCCTCTAACAATAGTCTCGTCATTTCAGGCTTATAAATTATGTCATAAAAAATAGTTTGTTTAGAAAATAAACTAGGTGAAATAGGTATATTATCAACATGTGGATACATGCCTATAGAAGTAGTATTAATTAATAAGTCTGTATTTTTAAACAGGTCATTGTCCTGTACACTGTCATAGCATTTTACTTTGAGCTGAGGAAATTTATTTTGAACGGAGGACTTTAAGTCATATGCATTTTCAATAGTTCTATTTATTATTAGCAGCTCATTTATGCCTTTATAAGCCAATGAAACAGCTATTGAACGAGCAGCACCTCCAGCACCAATCATAACTACTTTGTTGCCTTCTATACTATATCCTTTATTATTCATTGATTCAATAAATCCATCTCCATCCGTATTAAAGCCCTTTAGCTTACCACCTATATTTAATACTGTGTTTACAGCACCAACTATTTTAGCTTTTTCATCTATTTCATCGAGATATTTAATTATATTTATCTTATGAGGAATAGTAACATTGAAGCCTTTTATTCCTAATGCTTTAATCCCATGTACTGCTTTTTCTAAATCTTCTACTCTAAGTGCTAAATACTTAGCGTTTATATCTAACTCTTTAAAAATAGTATTATGTATTAATGGGGACAGACTCTTTGAAATAGGGTTTCCTATTAAGCAATAAAGACTTGTATCAGCATTTATACTCATCCTTCATCTCCTCGTATTTAAAAATTTTTTATGAATTTATTAATGTATTTATTATATAATATATCAGACTAAAGTACTATAAACAATATATTGAAAAGCATAAAAAAAGTTGGAGAAAAATGACACTCCAACTTTTTTGCTTTTATTGTCTTTTTAATGCTTCTACTGGTGGCAATGAGGATGCTGAAATAGCAGGATATACTCCAAAAAGCAACCCTGAACATAGTGCAACTATAGTAGCTATTTCTATGGCTTGGAAGTTTATGGCCGTACTAAAGCCATAGTTTTCAAATAGATTGAGTCCCCATACACCTAATGCTGTACCTGCTATTGCACCTATGGCACTAAGGTATAGTGCCTCTAGTATAAATTGCAACAGTAGGTCTGATTGTTTTGCTCCAATTGCTCTTCTAAGCCCAATTTCCTCTGTTCTTTCAGTAACAGCAACTAGCATTATATTCATAATACCTAATCCACCTACTAGCAAGGATACTGCAGCTATACCACCTAAAAGTAATGTCATAACTCTATTTGCATTATCTGCTTCTTCAACTAGCTGATTTAGGCTGGTTATGGTTATTAAATCCTCGCCGCTACTAGGTATCTCCGGTTGAGAAGGTTCGTCATAGTAATAATCATCATAATAAAATCCTCCACCATAAAATACTGCTCCTCCACCATCTATGGTTTCTTCTCCTCCATTAGAGCCACCTGCTGGAGCTGTTTGATCTAAGCCTAGCCTTCTTTTAAATATCCTGCCTAGCTGAACTACTACTAAATCTGCCTCTTCTTTTGAAGCAGCTTTCCCCCATATTTGATCTACTTTTCTTTTATCTGCAATTTTCAGTGCAGTAGTATAAGGGATAATTACTTTATCGTCTATTCCTTCTGCATTACCGGATCCTTTTTGTTCAAGGACTCCTACAATCCTATAGGTTTGGCCTTCTAATGTAAAAGTCTGTCCTACAGGATTTCTTCCTTTCATTAGACCTACTCCCATATTATATCCAAGCACTGCTACTGGAGAGCGTTGTTTTACATGTAGACTAGTAAAGAAATTCCCAGAAAGCAGTTCATTGTCCCTTATTTTATGGAAATCACTATTTACTCCTACAACATCTACAGATCCTCTTGCTCTGCGCCATTTCATAACAGCCTTAGTATTTACTACAGGTGTTGCCATATCAAGACCTTGAACTCTTTCAACTAATTCCTCTGCTAATTCAGGCTCAAATTCAATTGATGAATGTTGTGCTTTAATTTGAATTACATTAGAGCCTAAGCTTTCAAATTGCTCTACTACGGATTGTCTAGCACCTTCTCCTATACCCATAAGACTAACCACTGAAGCAACTCCTATGGCTACTCCTAGAATAGTCAAAAAAGATCTCAAAGGGTTAGAAAGTATTCCATGGGCAGCCATTTTAGCTGTAAACCATATTCTAATAAAGAAGGAAAATATGCCTCTTTTTTCTTTCATTGCTATATCCTCCTTTAATTATTATTGCCATCTATATTGTCACCATTGTTACCATCATTGTTCTCTCCTCCACCTGATGGAAGTATTGGGTCATTTGATTTAATATGCTGACTTGGCAATAAGTCTGCTGTGCTTCCAGTTATAACCTTATCTCCTTCTTTTAAGCCTTCAACAACTTCTGCATATTTATCATTCATAAGTCCTAGCTTTATAGCTTCAACTCTTGGTATTCCGTCATCACCTAATATTTCAACCTTTGAAACTCCATCTTCTTCAAATATTGCTTCTAATGGCACAATTAAAACTCCTTGTGCACTTCCAGCATCTACATATGCTCTTGCCTGCATTCCCGGTCTTAATTGTGGGCCACCTATTACCTCTATCTCAACCTGGAATCTAGTTAAACCATTTCTGTCTTTTCCCATTGTTGAAATTCTCACTACTTTACCCTGGAACTTTTCCCCTGGTAATGCATCTACAGTTATAGTAACTGGAGCCTCTTGCTTTACCTGCAGTACGTCTATATCATCTATTTCAGCCCAAATTCTCATGTCTGAAGTATTATATACATCTCCAAGCCATTCTCCACCTCTTACAGTTTCCCCTTGCTGTCTCCAAATACCTCCAACTATACCATCCATAGGAGATCTAATTTCAAGCTGATCTAATTTTGAATAATAGTCTCTCATTTCATTATTTAGTTCCCTAATCTTTTCTACCTTTTCTTGAATCATATCTCTTACATCTGCTCCAGCCATAGTTACAATAACATCGCCTTTTTTTACTTCTTGCATCCCTTTTACATGAACTTGAGTGGCTACAGCTTCTACTGGTGCTACAAGCTTTTCTTCATTAACAAAGCCCTCTACTATTCCTGGATACATAAAATAGTGTATAGAAGGAACAGATTGATTGTCTCCACGTGATAATCCCACTTTTACTTCCATATTTGCTTGAATTAAGCCTGGGTTATTAGCTTCAATTGTAGCCATATATACAAAATTTGTACCAAATTTTCCTTCTTCTGAATTATCTGGTACTGCACTTGAATTCAATTCTGTAATAGTGCCCTCTATAGCTCCATCAAAATAAGGAAAAGATAAAGCAACAGTTTGCCCCTCAGAAACCATACCAAATTCTGATGGAGTAAGCTTAGCAGATACTTTAAACTTAGAATTATCAACTATGCTTGCTACTATATACCCTTGAGAAATCTTTTTTCCTTCTTTTGCATCTAGGTTCATAATTCTACCAGAGATTGGTGCAGTTATTTTTAAACCTTGGGAAGGATTTATGTAATCTACCTCACTAATTGGAAGCCCAGTTAGCTGAGATAATTGTTTTTTCTGAGAATCAATTTGCTCTCTTATATCATCTAGTTTATTATGTATTTCATTTGCTAGAAGTCTTACTACTACTTGGCCTTGAGTTATTTCATCACCTTCGTCTACTAAAAATTCTTCAATAACATATTGAACTGTTTGCCCTGAATACATATCGCCAGGTACTCTTATACCTCCAGATCTAGATGCATTTAATTGTCCTGATATTTCTACACCTGCTGAAATATCACTTTTTTTCGTTTCAAAAGTTGAGTAAATTGGTCCCTGTGCTTCTTCTGATTTTTCTGGCATAAGCTGCTTAAACGCATAATATCCTCCACCAGCTACTATAGCAATTACTATCAAAATCATTAATAATCTTTTTGTCAACTCCAACACCTCCAAAATCAAATATATAAATTTTATTCTATAGCCTTTAATGATTCATTTAATACTTCTATTTTTTCTATCTTACCATCAAAAAGTCTAAAAATTTTATGTCCATATTGGGCAATTGTCTCTTCGTGAGTAACTTGCACTATTGTAATACCCATTTCTTGATTTAATTTTTGAAATACGGACATAATATTAACGCTAGACTTTGAATCTAAAGCACCTGTAGGCTCATCAGCAAGTAATACTGAAGGTTTTCCTACAATTGCACGAGCTATGGCAACTCTTTGTTGCTGTCCTCCTGATAATTGAGTAGGAAGGTGATGCATTCTATCTCCTAGATCTAAAGATTCTAAGGCTTCAATTGCTCTTTTTTTTCTTTCTTTCCCTAATATACCTCTATATATCAAAGGTAGCTCGACATTTTCTAATGCAGTTAAGCCTGGCAGTAAGTGGAATGATTGAAATACAAAGCCAATGAATTGGTTTCTTATGTCTGATAGTTGCCAATCGCTTACCTTTTCAACATTATTATCGCCTAACTTATATGTACCTGTGGTAGGCTGGTCCAGGCAACCAATTACATTTAATAATGTAGACTTTCCTGAACCTGAGGGACCCATTATTGAAACAAACTCTCCATTTTCAATAGATAAATCAACGCCATTTAAGGCATTGACCTGTATTTGTCCAATTTTATAACATTTAGTAATGTTTTTTAGCTCAATTAATGCCAATTCTTTCTCACCCCTTTTAAAAATTGTCATTTATTAGACGAAGTAAACTAATAAAAAGTTCCAAAAAAAATATTATGTTTATCATATAACATAATATTTAGCTTTTTAAAAAACTAAATTATGCCAAAATATATTTCTCTTATAAAAGTATAAAATATATTATTTTACTTTCATAGCAATTTATCTTCAATCTAATCAATAAATAATCCTTTCGACGAATTTGCTCATATTCCTTTATAAAAAATAAATCTTAATAAATTTGTAATTTTTTCATCCTAGTTTTAATGAATTTTAAACTTATTGTTCATAGTATGCCAAATAACTAATTAATATTAGTGTTTGTGTTTAACCAATAATTGTTCTTATTATCTAATATAATACACATCTTGATAACTATGCTTTATCCTACATATTTATCTATGCCTTTTGAATAATAAAAATAATTTAAAGTAGCAAAATATATGTAGGAGGTGATAATTTTGAAAAATGGATTTAAGCTTATTTCGCTTGTTGCTATATTGGTGTTAGTATTAAGTATTGGAATGGTAGGGTGTACTATAAGGAGATCTGAAAAACCTAATACTCCTTACAATAATAGCCTAAACAACCCGATACAAAGAAGCACCGATTTTAGTGGCAATACAACTAACCAAGATAATCTAAATCCTAATAGAAATCTAAATGACAATATGATTGATAGAAACATTAATTATACTGAACAAGCTGTAGCAGACAAAGCTGCAAGAATTGCTGACAAAGTTGATGACTTAAAAGAAATAAACAGAGCAACTGTTGTTATCTCTGGAAACACTTGTTTAGTTGGTGTTAATATGGATGACAATATTGAAGGTAGTATGACTACAAACTTAAAAAATAGAATAGAGAAAATTGTTAAAGATACTGACAAGAATATTACAAATGTATCTGTTACTGCAAATGCTGACCTCTTTAAGAGAATTGAAAATATGGGTAGAGATATAAGAGCTGGGAAACCATTGTCAGGATTTGCTAATGAAGTTGAAGAAATCATCAGAAGAATCACCCCTATAAAATAAATATCCGGATTTTACCGGATATTTACAGGTTATTTTCTTAACACCAAATCAGCTTCTTTTAAATGATGTATTATCTCTATATTTTGCGGGCATATACTCTCACATTGACCACATTCTATGCACTTTGTTGAGTCAGTGCCCGCATTTATCATGTTTTCATAAGCTTTTTTGCCCCATGTTACCATATCATAAACAAAATAATTGTTATAAATCTCAAATATGTTTGGAATAGCAATATTATTTGGGCAAGGCACACAGTATCTACATGAAGTACACCCAACCTTATTGCGGCTATTGTATATATCTTTAATATCATTAATCAGCTTTATTTCATTAGGTTTAAGAGAATTTGGTAATGCAGTTGAAGCAGTTTTTATATTTTCCTCTACTTGTTCCATAGTGCTCATACCACTAAGTAGCAAAGCTACCTCAGGTTGATTCCAAACCCATCTTAGCGCAAGCTCTGCAGGAGTCATTTTTACTCTGGATTTTTCCCATAATTCCTTAAAATCTCCTTCAGGTTCTTTAGCTAATTTACCACCCTTTATAGGCTCCATAATAATTATTGCTAATTCTTTTTCAGCAGCATACCTTAAGCCTTCTAAGCCAGCCTGATAATTTTCGTCCATATAATTTAACTGTATCTGACAGAATGTCCAGTCATATGAATTGACAATTTCTTTAAATGTATCTATATCATCATGAAATGAAAATCCTGCATATTTAATTCTTCCATCCCATAAGGCTCTATCTAAAAAATCCAAAACTCCTAAGTCTTTAGCATTTGTCCATGATTTTTTACTTAGCGAATGCAATAAATAAAAATCTACATATTCAGTTTCTAGTTTTTCAAGCTGCTCATTTAAATACTTATCAAAATCTTCATAAGTTCTACAAAGCCATACAGGAAGCTTTGTTGCAAGCTTTACTTTTTCACGATAACCGTCTTTTAAAGCTTTAGCTACTAGTGGTTCACTATTTCCTTGATGATATGGATATGCTGTGTCTACATAATTAACCCCATTATCTATAGCATATCTTAACATCCTTATGGCTTCCACTTCATCTATTTTCCCATTATCATTATCTAGTACCGGAAACCTCATGCAGCCAAAGCCTAGATTTGATACTTGAAAATCTAATTTGCCAAACTTTCTATACAGCATATGTCATCCCCCAATACATTTATTTTATTCCTTTAGTATATAATAACATAAAAACAAGCTCTTGGGAAAAATTATAGATAAAATAAGTTTCTGTTTTAAGCTCAAATATATCGTTGAATCTTATATGAGTATTTTTATGTGCTAATCTTCCTTTATATATGTTCACTAAATGCAATTAATAATATATAATAAAAACATGAATAATTTTTAGACAAATCTAAGGGAGGAGATTAATTTATGAAGAAAGATGTAAACATTGATTGGTCACAGCTAGGGTTTGGATATATTAAAACTGATCTTAGGTACATATCAATATGGAAAGATGGCAAATGGGATGAAGGAAAACTAGTTGAAGACAACAATATTACCATAAGTGAAGCTTCAACAGCACTTCATTATGGACAACAGTGCTTTGAAGGAATGAAAGCTTATAGAACTAAAAATGGTGATATTCAGTTGTTTAGACCAGATCAAAATGCTAAAAGGTTGAATAATAGCTGTAAGCGTATTCTTATGCCTGAGATCCCAGAGGAGAAATTCATCCATGCATGCAAACAAGTAATTAAGGCTAATGAGGCATATGTACCACCTTATGGTACTGGTGCCACTCTTTATCTTAGACCATTTGTTATAGGTATTGGAGATAATCTTGGTGTTAGACCTGCTCCTGAATATATGTTCTGCGTATTTTGTTCTCCTGTTGGTCCATATTTTAAAGGTGGAATGTCTCCTGTAAACTTTGTTATTACTCAGTATGATAGGGCTGCTCCTTATGGTACTGGTGCTGCAAAGGTAGGAGGTAACTATGCAGGTAGTTTATTACCGAATTCTATAGCTAAATCTAAAGGTTTTGCTGACTGTATTTACTTAGATCCTGCAACTCATACTAAAATTGAAGAGGTTGGAGCAGCTAATTTTTTTGGTATAACTCATGATGATAAATTTGTCACTCCAATATCACCTTCTATACTTCCTAGTATTACAAAGTATTCATTAATGCATATTGCTAAGCATTATTTGGGCTTAGAGGTTGAAGAAAGAGATGTATTTATTGACAAATTAGATGAATTTAAAGAAGCAGGTGCTTGTGGAACTGCAGCGGTTATTTCTCCTATTGGTGGAATAGAATACAATAATAAGCTTCATGTATTTTATAGTGAAACTGAGGTTGGACCTATAACTCAAAAATTATATGATACTCTCTGCGGTATTCAATTTGGAGATATAGAAGGACCTGAAGGTTGGATTGTAAAAGTAGATTAGAATATAAAACTCTCATGTTCATTAAGTAACATGAGAGTTTTTGATTAGTTATTTTTCCAAAACTCAGGAACAAAGAAAAGAAAAACCGCAAACAATTCTAGCCTTCCAAAAAGCATTAGTAGAGAAAACACAATCTTACTTAATGGGCTAAAAAAGCTAAAGTTCTGTGTAGGTCCTACCATTGAGAAACCTGGTCCTATATTCCCAAGAGTTGCAGCAACTGCACTTGTTGAGCTTATAAAATCAATGCCTTCTAAAGATATTAGAAGGGTCCCTACAGCGAAAATTACCATATAAAGAAAGAAGAAGCTGGTAATACTCACAACTACATCTGAGGAAACAATTTTGCCATTTAGTTTTATAGGAATAAACGCTCTTGGATGTAGCAGCTTAGAAATCTCTCTTTTAACAAGCTTACCCATAATTAATAATCTTACTACTTTAATTCCCCCACCTGTTGAACCAGCGCTTCCACCTACAAACATTAAAAAGAATAATATACTCTTACTAAAACCAGTCCATTTATCAAAATCAACTGTACTGTACCCAGTAGTTGTTATTATTGATGATACTTGAAATAGGGCGTGTTTAAATGTTTCAAAAATAGAACTATATGCTTTCCCATACAAATTTAGAGTTATCAATAAAGTGCTTACTGCTATTATACTTAAATAAAGCTTAAGCTCTGAATTTTGGATTGCACTTTTCCATCTACCTTTGTATATTTCATAATAAAGCGGAAAATTTACTCCTGAAATTATCATAAATATAGAAATCACATAAGTAATATAACTACTATTATAAGCACCTATACTACTATTTTTAGAGGAAAAGCCCCCTGTGCCTACAGTTCCAAAAGTATGGATAAGCGACTCAAAAAATGACATGCCTCCAAAACATAGTAAAATAGTCTGTAATATAGTTAGTCCAATATACAAGGTATATAATATTTTTGCAGTATCCTTCATTCTTGGGACTAGCTTATCTGCTATTGGCCCCGGGCTTTCTAATTTAAATATTTGGTATCCACCTACTCCAATAGCCGGTAAAATTGCTATTGTTAAGACAAGAATCCCCATACCTCCAATCCAATGCATAAAAGATCTCCAAAAAATTATTCCTTTTGGTAATACTTCAATATTATTGATTAGTGTAGCACCTGTTGTAGTAAGGCCAGAAACAGTCTCAAAAAAAGCATCTACTAGAGATGGTATGCTTCTGGAAAAAACAAAAGGTAATGAACCAAAAAAAGAAACAAAAATCCAGCCCAATGTAACTATTAACAATGCATCTCGAGCCTTTACTCTTTTGTGTTTTATTGAGACTTTAGTTGTAGGAAAACCAACAATTATTAGCAAAACTATTGTATATATAAAGGCTTTTAAGTCATTGCCTCCAGTAAAAAAGGATATTGCTAAGGGAGGTAAAAGGGCTATGGCCTCAAATAGAAGTAGACTTCCTAATACCTTTATAATGATTGCGTAGTTCATTTAATAGTCCCCCTTTTGGCTTGTAAAAAAGTTTTTCTAGGGCTGTAACTTCAGATTTTAAACAGAAAACTATAAGCCTGTCTCCAGAACTAATAATTGAGTTCCCATTTGGTATAATTACTTTTCCTTTGTGAACTATGGAACCAATAATTATTCCTTTAGGTAAATTTAGCTCTGATAATGGTTTTCCAATAATTTTAGAATTTTCCTTGGCAATAAGCTCTAAGACTTCTGCCTGACCTCCTAATAATAAGAATAGAGATACAACTCTACCACCTTGTATAAATCTCATAATTTCTCCAGCAGTTATCATAACTGGGTTTACAGCATTATTGACTCCTAGCTGTTCTATTATAGGGATATAATTAGTTCTACTTACTTTGGCTATTACTTTCCCTACACCATATTTTCTAGCTAGTAATGTCATTAAAAGATTTTCTTCATCGTAGCCTGTCAACGAAACTAAGGCATCAACCTCACTTATGTTTTCTTCTGTCAGGAGGTATGGATCTGTTGCATCGCCGTAAATGATTAAAGCACCTGGTAATTCCTGAGCCAGGTATTCACATCTTTCTTTATCTCTTTCAATTATTTTTACAGATATACCATGTCGGATTAACATTTTAGCTAAATAATAAGTAGCTTTTCCTCCTCCTAGTATCATTGCATTTTTTACTAAAATATTTTTTTCAACATTGTAACTATTACTTGCTAAGCTGCCGATGGCTTCTTTCTCACCTATTAAATAAAGAGTATCATTTTCTTCAAGCATAGTATCTCCATTAGGAATAATAATTTCTCCATCCCTAAGAATAGCAGCTATTAATACAGATTTAGGTATGTTAATATCTTTGATTTTGTTGCCCTTCATACCTTCTGAATCATGCACCCTAATATTAATTATACTAACTTTACCTTTTGCAAAGTCTTCCATATTAAGTGCTTGTCCTTTAAATAAATGAGCTGCTATTTCTTTAGCCATTTCAAGTTCAGGATTCGCCACATAGTCAATATTCATATGTTTTTTCAACTCATCTATCTGCCCTGAATACTCTGGATTCCTAACTCTAGCTACAACACGTTTGCATCCAAGTTTTTTTGCTAAAGAACAAATCAGCATATTTGTATCGTCGTTGTTTGTAGTAGCGATTAATAAATCTGCATTTTTCACATTAAACTCTTCTAAAACTGGTATTTGTGCACCATTTGCTTTATACGTGAGAATGTCAAATTGATTATTTGCTCTTTCAAGTTTACTTTCATTAGTATCTATCATTACAACATTATTATCCTTTTGAGAAAGAAATTCTGCTAATAAATATCCTAGCTTCCCAGCACCTACAATTATTATATGCATCTAATATCTCCCTTCCAAACAATGCTTCCTATCTGTCTTATCCCTATTCTTCTATCTCTAAAAGAAGACTAGAATCAAAGATTTCCTCTTTATCTATTGAATATAGCTTTTTCATGTTATCCCTTAAATCCTCTTCTGAGACTATATTAATATTATGTAAGCTCGATTTAAATAGCTTTCTATTATTCAATATCCAAATTTTATCTGTGAACTCATTTGTTTCAACTGCTAATAATGCTTTTTCCATATCATACATTCTTGCATCTATTATATCAATATAATGTAGTAGCTCTGCCTCAGGAATCATTGGTCTTTTAGGACTACCAAACTCAGGCTCATAATGATGCGATAATATCATATGTTGAAGCAGTATTGAAGTTTCCCTATCTACTCCCAGCTTCATTGCAACACTATCAACCATTTTTATGCCTTGTATAATATGCCCTAGTAGTTGACCTTCAACAGTATATTCCGAAACTATACCTAGATTATTTGCGTCCATCTCATCAATTTTAGCAATATCATGTAATATAATACCAGCAAAAAGCAGATCACTGTTTAAATTAGTATATACTTCTGTAAGCTTTTCTGCAGTCATAAGCATTCTCATTATGTGATAAAGAAGTCCTGAGCGTATAGCATGATGATTTTGCTTAGCTGCAGGATAATATAATAATTTATCTTTATATTCTTCTATAATATATAGAACTATTTTTTCAATATCTTTATTCTCTATTTTATTAATGTATTTTAGCATTTGGTTGTACATAAAATCTGGCTCATACGGTGCAGTCTGTACATAATCTTCAATATTTACCCTATCTTCATCTGTAGACAATCTAATTAGCATAATACGTAATTGTTTTTTTCCTTGCCATTCGTCTACAATACCTCTAATCTTAACAATATCATTTTTAGAATATTTAGCTATATCTTCTTCTTTACAATCCCAAAGCTTCGCATTTATATCTCCTGTATTGTCACTTAAACTCATGTCAAGATAGCTGCTACCATTAGATGTGGTCTTAGCCTCTATTTCTTTAATTAAATAAAAGCCTTCTATTTTTTGGTCTATATTAAAATCTGAAATTTTCATAAAACTCATTTTTATCCCTCCTAGATATTTACTCTAGTTTCCTTCCACAATAGGGACAAAATAAAAAATTGTCCTCTGACTCTTTATGGCACCATGGACAAAGCCTTTTGATATTATGACTTTTTAACTCCTTTAAATCCCAATAAGTCACTTCTTCTCCACGCTCTACTCCTTTTCCTTTTTCCTTTGATATCTGGTAGATAGCATTGCAATTATCACATAAAATATAATAACTTTCATTCCACTTTAAAATAGGAATGAAAAAAAAGTGAAAATATGTATATGTTTTTATTAATTGTCCATTGTGCTCATCTTTGCATGACTTACAGTATAAATTAGATAAATCTTTTATTTTCTTTTCTTTTGTTTCAATTCCAAATATGCCTATAAAAAACATTTTATCACCTTAGTAAAAGTTTGTATATAATATAGTCTATATTGAAAGTATTATTATTACAAGTCTATATTTATTCCTAGTTTAAAGACACTTTTATAGTATTTAATTATTGATTATCATTTATTATCCACCTAAAGTAATATCTTGTTCATTGTACCATTTTAAAGCCTGAAAAAAATGGTCTGTTTTGAAATCTGGCCAATAATCATCTATTACATAGAAATCAGCATATATTGATTGAACTGGAAGAAAACCACTTAATCGTCTCCTTCCTCCCCAGCGTATTATTAAATCTACTCTAGATACATCATTTGATTTAATGTTATTATGTATGTTTCTCTTAGATTTATCTGCTAATTTTAAATTGTTTAAATCCCATTCCCAGCCATAATTTACTAAAAAATTAACTTTCATGCTCCCGTTACCAAAGGTTTTTCTGTTTGTATATGGCAGTAGTTCCTTTGGAAACATAGATGAATTAGTATTTCCCACTACTAGCAAGGAAGCATCTTCTTTAGATAGCATATTTACTGCATCTATACATGCATGAGTGAAGGCTTTTCTTTGTTCAGATGGTCTTTTTGTGTTATCAGTAGTAAATCCATAATAAGTAATCTCTTTAACACCAATTCCTTGACAAAGTTTAAATAAAACCAATCCTGGATTTAAGCCTTCTGTGTATCCTTTTTCTTTTGTCATTCCTTTTGAAACCGCCCACCTTCTATTCCCATCAGGAATAATTCCTATATGACTTGGTATTCTCATATAATCACCTCAAGTTTAATTGTCTATTTTATAATGGATAGGAAAGTTCTGTTATTCATTGAGCTTTCCGTATATGGATTTGAAAAAAGCTACCTTCTTAATGCACCATAAAAGCTTTTTTACTATATATTATAAAATAATACTTATTTATATTATTTACATATTTTTAACTTTAATCCTTGTTTTAAAATCTCTTTAGATAATTCTTGTATAATATAAAATCCATATATGTATAGTTAATATAACATATATAATATCAAGAAAATAAATAAACACAATAGGTACATCCGCTTACAACTTATTGGATATCTCCTATTGTGTTTGTTTTTGTATTGCTACTATTTAGAAATCTTAATGTTTAGCTCATTAACAGTCTCCGAAGCATTACCCATTATCATATAAACATGCTCCATTTTATAAAGTGAGTTTTCCACTCCTGAATACCCCGGCTTATTATCAAGATTAAATACTATTACATGTTTTGCTTCCTCTGCCTTTAGCACTGGCATACCATAGATTGGTGTACCCTCTGCTGTATTAGCTGCAGGATTGACTACGTCAGAAGCGCCTATTACTATTGCTATGTCTGTTTCTTTAAATTCATCATTTACATCATCCATTTCCTTTAGCTTGTCATAGGGAATGTCTACTTCTGCTAAAAGAACATTCATATGCCCTGGCATTCGACCTGCTACTGGATGAATTGCAAAGCTCACTTCTTTGCCCTTTGATTCTAATAAATCATAAAGGGTTTTAACTTGATTCTGTGCCTGTGCTACTGCCATTCCATAGCCTGGTATTATGATTACTTTTTGAGATTCTTCTATTATATCTTCTACTGTTCTCTCTCTTGGTGCTTCTTTAGCATTTATTTCTTCAACTACTTTCTCTTCAGTCTCGTCATAAGCTTTTTCTGTTTTGTCTACGGAAACAGTTTTTTTACTTCTTGAAGAACCATTCAACACATCAATAAGAGAACGATTCATAGCCCTACACATGATTTGCGTAAGTATTATACCTGAGGCTCCTACAATAGCTCCTACTGAAACTAATAGTGGATCCCCTATGGTAAGTCCTGATATTGAGGCTGCCAGTCCAGAAAAAGAGTTTAAAAGAGAAATAGTGATAGGCATATCACCGCCACCAACTCTTAGTGCAAATATAACTCCATAAACTAAAGAAATTAATAGACTAACAGAAGCAATAATTAAAACTAGAGAGTCTGTTAGAATAGCTCCAATAATAGTTAAAGCTCCAAGTACAACTATAATTAGGGTTGATATCATTCCCCCGCCTGGAATCGAAACAGGTTTTTGTGAAATCTTTCTATCTAGCTTTCCAGCAGCTATGAGGCTACCACTTAAGGTTACTCCTCCAATAGCTAATGCTAGTAAGCCTGCAAATCTATTAAAAACTGGCATAGCACTATATTTTTCAGAGATTTCCACTAAGGCTACAAAGGCTGAGGCTCCACCGCCAAGGCCATTTAACAATGCTACCATCTGCGGCATCTGAATCATCTTTACATTTTTAGCTAATAAACCCCCTATAATACCTCCCAATACCATACCGCCCCATAATAATGGTATAGTAAGTATTCCATTATAGTACATTACAGCTATTATAGCTATTAACATAGCGGATGCACTAATTGTATTTCCTTTTCTTGCAGTCTTAGGGGAGCTCATTAATCTTATCCCCCATAAAATCAATATTGATAACACAATAGAAACAACTTGATAGATCCCCTTCATATGCAGCTACACCCCATTATTTTTTATTAAACATTTTTAGCATTCTATCTGTAACAACAAAGCCTCCTAAAAGGTTAATAGTTGCAAAAACTATGGCCATAAATCCCATTATTTTGCTCCCTTTAGATACAGCAACTGCAGTAGAAACTAAAGACCCTAATATTGTCACTCCAGAAATAGCATTTGTACCGGACATTAGTGGAGTATGAAGTAATGTAGGGATTTCCTTTATAATTTTATAGCCTAGATATGATGCTATTATAAAAATCAGTATCAATGCCCATGAATCCATTTATCTTCACCCCTTAATTATAAACCCATAGCCTCTCTTGCGCCTGAGTGTAATAGTTCGCCATCCATGGTTACTAAAGTTGAAGCAATAATTTCATCTTCTCTATCTACTATGAATTGGCCATCTTTAACAAAAGCAGCAACTAGATTATAAATATTTTTTGAAAACATCCAAGTTGAGCTTGATGCCACCATACCTGGAATATTATTAGTTCCATCAACTGTTACTCCGTGATGTTCTGCAATGACTCCGCTTTCTGAAAGCTCACAGTTACCGCCTTGATCTATGGATACATCCATGATTACAGATCCTGGTCTCATGGCTTTTACCATTTCTTCTGTAATAAGAATTGGTGCAAGTTTTCCTGGAACTAACGCTGTAGCTATAACTATATCAGCATCTACAATAAGATCTCTAATGGCCTCACGTTCTTTTATAATCCACTCTTGAGGTAAGCTCTTTGCATATCCACCTTCTCCAATAGCAACTTCAGCTGGCACCCCTGTATCAAATACTTTACCTCCTAAGCTTTTGGCGTGTTCTAATGCCTCTGGTCTTATATCGATTGCAGTTACCACTGCTCCAAGTCTTTTAGCTGTAGATAAAGCCTGCAGTCCAGCTACTCCTGTACCAATTACCACAACTTTAGCTGGTTGTATCATTCCTACTGCTGTTCCTGTCATCGGAACAAATTTTGATAGTTTATTAGCAGCCAAAAGAACACTTTTATATCCAGCTACCGTACTCATAGAAGTTAGAGCATCCATATTTTGAGCCCTGGATATTCTTGGAATCCCATCTAGAGTAAGACTTGTTGCCCCACTTTTGGCTAAGGATTTTATCATTTCATGGTTTTTAGGTGCAGCAGGATGTAAGAATGTTATAAGTATTTGTCCGTTTCTAAGCATATCTACTTCATGCTTTCCTAGATTTGAATTAAATATTGGCTCTTTAACTTTTAATATTATGTCTGCTTGATTAAATATCTCCTGTACATCGTCATAAATTTTAGCACCAGCTTTTTCATAATCCACATCTTCCATAAGCGAGTTTAAACCAGCACCTTTTTCTACAAGTACAACAGCTCCGTTCTCTACCATTTTCTCCACTGTTTCTGGTGTAGCAGATACTCTTTTTTCACCTTTCATGATTTCTTTTGGAATACCGATAGTTAAGCCTTTAAATTGTGCATTTCCCATATATTACCCTCCTGACATAATGTATTATAGATTAAAACTATAGCCTTTAATATTCCCAGAAAACAACAAACACATTGCTGTTTTCTGGGAATATATACTTAGATATGCAAACGTTATCAACTGAATTATACACCATTTTTCCTTGGGATTACAAGTGTTTTAAAATTTTCTTAACAATATGTAACTAATTTGCATTTTCCTTATATATTTGCTTTTTCAAAAAGAAATACCATAAATCTATTTCTCAACGTTACAATATTTGTGGCGTCCCTGCGCAAATACTTTGTGATACATTATTATTACCACTCAATTCTCTTTACATCAAAAAAATGATCTCCAACTAATGCTTTAACTGGTCCTTTGATTATCTGTTCACATTCCCCTATCTTTACCCTTAAAAAGTTTTTATGTATGATTTCTTGATTCCGTTTCACAATATTCATAGGATCAAAACCTGTTACTTGAAAGCCCTCCTCCAAACTATTTAACTTGGATCTTCTTTCAAATTCATCAAATACTGTATCTATTTGCTCTTTCCAGTTAATAACACACTGCTCAATTGCTGCTAAATCTTCATGTTTATAATCAATATTTACCTCTTTTATCTCTAATTCACTTTTAATAAAATCACTTAAAAATAATTCACTATTAGCAAACTTATCCTTCCAGTTTGGTATGTATTCGTCTGCAATTAAACCCAATAACAGGCCTTGATTATATGTACTTTGTCTTATTTTTAGATTTTTTTCATTTATTTCTGTAAATCCTTTTATATATTCTTCTAAAATTGATTTACGATTGTTTGGAATTAATTGAGTACGTGCTTTATACTCTACATATACTGCTGTTCCCTCAATGCTTTCTATGGCTTTTTCATATTCTATAATACTTCCTAAAAGCTTTTCTCTTTTATTTCTAATATTAAAGTATAAAGTTAGTAATTTCATCCTTTTTTCTTTATCATTTTCAATACTTGCCCCTAAAAGATACCGTCTTTCTAGCATTCGTAGATTAACATTCTCAATTGTAATTGGATAATCAATACCTAATAATTCATTAGGAAACCTTTTTTCACCACTTGCAAGCTGAAAACAATGAAACATTTCATGGATGATAAGTGATGCTAGTTTTGCATTATCAGTATCTTTGGTGATAGTATCTTCGTTCCAAATTGCTACATAATTATTGTTGATTGAAATAGCTGTATTCCCTATAAATCTTGCATCTACATTTCCCACAAAACATGAATCTTTTTTTATTAAGTTGAGATCTATTCCTACGTCATCACTAATATAGAAATTTTTATCATTATATATTGCATACTTTGTTTTTGTAAACTTGTCCCACAATTGATTATAATCAATCGAGTTTAAAAATTTTTCTAATTCTTTCATTTTCCATATCATTTGAATCCCTCTCTTATATTTAATGTTTAGTAATGTTCCATATTTGCGACGTACCTGAATCAGTAAGAGTTGGAAAATAATTATTTGTCTTTTCCTAATCGAGCTTTCTGAATCTCATATGCAATATATACTAGCACTTCCATTACCAGAGTTTGCTGATTTAGAACTTCATAATCACTCTCTTCTACGAACCCCTCTAGTTTCTTACTTAATATACATTCTCGGTAATTTTTTATCAAATCATTTCCCCATGAAGGAATAGGCTTTAATGTTGACCTCATCATTTTCTAGCTTCTATTACTAGTTATTAATCTAGAATTTTATCTACGACTATCAATACTTCAGTATAATGATAACCTGTGAAAGCAGAGAATAGAGTTCCTTGGATTTTAATACGCTTATTTTTATATTGCTTTGCCATATCCACATAGGGAGCCCCTTTCAGTACTAGTTGAATTTCTGAAACATCAGATATACTTGAATTAAATACATCAGTATCTTCTGCAATAACTTTTATTGGATCATCTAGCTGTAAAATAAATGGATACCTTTTTTCATCGTTATCAGGGTCTTCCCCATATCCCGGAGGTCCATAATGCAACCTTGTAATTAGTGTGCCTTCAACTATTGAAACTTTTGGCTCAAAATAATATTCTTTTACAACTTCTGAGTCTGTTACTCCTTCAAAATCTGACCCAACTTTTTCATTTGATTCATTAAATTTTATTTTATCTTCTTGATTAACATTACATGAACATAATACAAAAGAAATTATGACCAATATAAGAAAATTTCTTAATTTTCTCATGATGTAAACTTCACACCCCTTTTAAGTATAAATAACGCCTAGTGAACAACATAAATCTACAAGTATGCTCAATATATAGTCTTCACAAAACTCCTCCCAGGTTGCAATGGGATAGGCTTTTCTAATCAATATATGGTTCCATAAATACTGCCCACTTCTTGTTTCAAGTCCACATTTATTATATTGTATTTTAGATATTATCTAATTCGTTCTCTTTGGATTAATTTAATTATTAGATAAAAGTACAGATTGTACTCATAATTTACTTAAAAATTTTTCTGTAACTTTGTTAAATTCTACATGATTATCTACATTTGAATTATGAGCAGCGTTTGTAATGATTTCTAAATGATATCCCTCATGTTTTGACCATTTGAAATTATATTTTTTTACATATCCTGTATTATCACTATCACCTACCACTAAAAGAACTGGAAAATCGAATTTAATCGTTTCTTTCCTCTTAAGAAATCCTCCATATCCCATATTTATAATAAATATAATTTCTTTTTTACTCAATTTAGAAACCGCATTATATAAATTTTCATAAGCATACTCCGTTTTTGTCGCTCCTTTAGCAATGCTCTTAACTAGCAAACTGTATGGAAGCCATGAGGACATAATACCAACCTTAGTTAGAATATATCTCTCCCATTTTGAATAGTAGTAATGTCCAAAAGGGTTAGTATCTACAGCCACGAAAGCCTTTACCTTTTCTGGATACTGTATAGCAAACTCTTGACATACATATCCACCCATGGATTGACCTACTAAAATCACTTTATCTACTTTCTCTACATCCAGAATATTTTTTAGTTCATAGGCTACATTATAATAGGAAAAATTATCATATGGACGTGACTCGCCATGCAGAGGCATATCCCAAGTAATTATTTTATATTTTTCTCCAAAATAACCCACCTGCATATCAAACATAGTATGGTCAGCAGTCATTCCATGAGTAAAAATAATGCAACTCGCATCTTCATTTTTATTTCCACCAATCCAATAATAAATTATCCCATGTTCAGATTTTATACTTTTTTTCTCCATAAAATTTCACCCCTAAAAGAGTATCTTAACCATATTTAATACACATGTTTATTTAAGTATTTCATAAATAATTTCCAAGTAATTATCTATCTTTTCAACATCTTTTTTTCAAACAAGACCCTAAAAACAGTCCGTTATCATCCTAGTGGAGCTTTGCTCCCGTGAAGGGATATGGTTCACATCACCCTAAGATTGTACCCTAGTACACCTTTACACAAATAAATTATTATAGGATGTTATTACTCTTTTTACCTTCTCCATAAACCTGCACATAATAGAAATATTATGCAATAATAGCACTATTTCTTTTTATTTTTTTTCGGTTTAATGTTAGCATAAGAAGTGTCCTTTTTCATTGCCATAAAAACATAATATCCATCTATTTCCCAAATCCTTACTCCTCCAAATATTGATATTAATTTGTTTTTATACCAATCTTTCCTTTTAGTAACCATATACATCTTTCCACCAGTGGATAATCTATTAAATCCTTTTTCAATAAATTCTTTTGGAACAGAAAAATCAGTGTGGTATGGGGGATTAGAAAGAATTACAGTAAAGTCTTTTTCATCAATATTTTTAAACCCGTCACTTTGATATAACCTAATTCCTTGAACATCGTTTAGAACAATATTTTCTCTTGCTAACTCTATTGCTTTACTATCTATGTCTGTCATAACTACATTTGTTGAACCTGTTATTTTTGAAGAGAATATTCCCACAATACCATAACCACAACCTAAATCTAAAACCTTATCATTACCATCAAATTCAACAACTGATAACATTGCTAGGGTACCTTTGTCAGCATTTTTAGGAGAAAAGACTTCATTTGATGTTTTAAATTTCATGTTAATATCCCTTATGTTTATATTTAGCATAGTTACACTCCTTTAAATGTATCCTCAAATTGCAATTATTCCATTGTTTCCCACAAACATAATATAAATATCTTCTCAAATATATTATCTATCTTCTTAACGCATTTTTTCAAACAAGCTCACCAAAGAACAGCCCCGTTATCATCATGTCGCTTAACGTTCCCGTATTTGCGACGTCCCTAAGCTGGGCCCGAGAAATAGACCCCATAGTGGAGATTTGCTCCCAGTGAAGGGATGTGGTGCACATCGCCCTAGGCTTGTACCCCGTGCACCCTTGCGCAAATATTTTGTTATAGGATGCGACACCCCCCTAGCTGCAGAATAAAATAAATGCTCACTTTCTGAAACAGACCTTAAAACAATAACATAACAATCTGTAAAGTTAAAAATATCTAACTCTCAAATATAAAATGCGTTTCCGTTTCGTCTAATATTTTAAACCCTAATCTTAAGTACAACGATTTTGCCCCTTCATTGATCTTAAAGCACCCAATTTTAACTTTCTTCCCTTTTTCTTTCCCGTCCTTTAAAATATCTTTTATTACCTCACTACCAATTCCCTTACCTTGGAATTCAGGTAAAATCTCTAGTTCAGTAATATGAATTATTTTATCTTCCTCAGCTACTTCAAGTACTCCAATATTAATATCATTAACTAAAATAATGTTATTCCTGCTGGGTATAAAGTTCTCCGAAAAATCTTTTTTCTGATATTCTTCATCCCAACCCCATATTTTTTCAATATGACTTCTTAATGTTCTCTTTTTTACTCCATATATAAAGTCATAATCTTCTAGTGTTGCCTTCTTCAACAAATAATTTTTTCTATCCATATCTTCACCCCAAAAAATTCTCGCAAAGAACGACCCCGATATTGTCGTGTCCTATAACTATTATATTTCCGACATATACATGTCGGTAATCCTATCAAATCGTTATGCTTTGCGACACATTGCCGATAATTCATCCAAAACAGTAAGTTTTGTGACACTAAGCTTAATGCATTATATTAGTAAATGTTCTGTGTAAAAGCGAATATATTTTTAAAAAGAAATTTTTTAACTTATGAAGTACTTAATTTACTTCTATATAGTCCTATCTTTTCCTTCTTTTTCTGTTTTTTTAAATTTTATTATTAAAAACTATTATAGGCACCGATATTGTTCATATTATTTCATATTCTGATTTATAACATATTATATAAAAAAACAGGTGAGTATCACCTGTTTACATCAACGCTTTATTCAATTTCTTTATGGCCCTCTTCTCAATCCTAGACACATATGACCTAGATATACCTAGCATCTTAGCTATCTCTCTTTGAGTTTTGCATCCTCCGTTTATTAGTCCATATCTTAGTTCTATTATGATCTTTTCTCTATCCTTAAGCACCTTATTCATCTTGCAATATAATCTTTTAACCTGCATTTTTAAATCTACTTCCTCTAGTATTTCATCTGATTCGCTTCCTAAGATGTCAATTAATGTTAGTTCATTGCCTTCTTTGTCTACACCTATTGGATCCTGTAGGGAAATTTCAGATTTTATTTTTTTACATGCACGGATAGTCATTAATATTTCATTATCTATACATCTGGCAGCATAAGTAGCTAGCCTAGTGCCTTTGCTTCTATCAAAAGTAGTTATTGCTTTTATAAGTCCTATTGTACCAATGGATATTAAATCATCTATTTCTCTTCCTGTATTATGATATTTTTTTACTATATGAGCAACTAATCTTAAGTTTCTCTCAACTAGAATATTTTTAGCATCCTCATCTCCTTGTTCATACAGTATTAAATAATTTTCTTCTTCTTCTTGGGATAAGGGCTTTGGAAATGAGCTACTATTTGAAACATAACCCACTAATGGCAAAATCGGCTTGACAAAACATCCAAGGATTGCTAATACTGCCGTCAGCATTGAAGCAAACACCTCCATAATAATGTGCATTATATTTAATTATATGAAGATGTTTTAATTTGTGTGCAAGTACACTTATATATTAGAAATACTTTTAACTATTTTTTCAAATATTGGCACAGCTATTTTGCTGCCTGAACCTCCCTCTTCTATAAACACCGTTATTACATATTTGGGATTATCTGTTGGAAAATATCCTGAAAACCATGCATGAGTTTTCTCTTTTATATTTTCTGCAGAGCCTGTTTTACCTGCTGCTCCCCCTATGCCTGATACATTCATATTTTTTGCAGTTCCGCTGTTTACAACTCCTTCTAAACATTTCTTTATATCTTTACACAAAGCTTTTGAAAATACTCGTTCTTCCTCTATTCTATTTACCTTTTTAACTAATCTTCCTTCCTCAGTTACTATACTGTCTACTATACTTATACTCTTTCTAAGTCCATCATTAGCAATAATCATCATCATATTAGAAACCTGTATTGGAGTGACTTCTATACTTGATTGACCAATTGATATATTTCCTATAGCAGGTCCTAACAACTCATTATGGGCAGGAAGGTTGCCTTCAGCTTCAATTAATATGTTTTGAACCTTACTTCCAAATCCTAATCTCTTAGCAGTTTGAATTATCTCTTTAGAACCAATTAGTTTACCAATCTGAATAAAAGCAGAGTTGCATGATTGACAAAAGGCATCATATGCAGTTATTTCTCCATGACCATCACTATTATTACATTTAATCTGAAAATTACTCAAATCTTCATACCCCTTACAAAAAAAAACATCATCTAAACCAATTAAACCCTTTTCCAGAGCTGATATTAGAACTACAGTTTTAAAAATTGAACCTGGAGGATAAGACACCTCTAATGCTTTATTGTAAAAATCCATCTCACTACTTCCAAAGTTCGTCTCTACATCATTTTGATTTATATTAGGCCTACTTGCTATGGCTAATATATCTCCTGTTGCCACTTCTACAATTATAATGGCCCCTTTTACATTTTTTTCATCCATAGCTTTTTCAACTATATTTTGCATGTTTATGTCTACAGTTAATTTTACACTATTTGTATTAGTTTTTTTTTCACTAATAACTAGAGTGTCATTTAAACCTGGAATTATTCTCTGTTTACCATCTACTGTAACGGATTTGATTCCATATTTTTCATTCATTTTTAAAATATCATTATATTCTTTCTCTATACCATATTCGCCAGTATTTTCACTTTTTTTTAAATATCCTATTACATGTGAGAGTATGTTTTTATTATCGTATCTTAATATCTTGTCTTCAATAATAACTCCCTTAATATATACATCATCAGATATAGGCTCTTTTAAAGGAATCTCTATGATTTTATTATTTGACCTACTTATTATCTCTATTTCTTCGTCCGAAAGGTATAATTTATCCTTTAAAAGCTCTAATGATTGGCTATCATTTAGAATTACATCCTTAAATATGAAAAGAGTTTTTTGAGTTAAGCTGTTAGTAAGTTGAACATTATTTCTATCAAAAATATTACCTCTTGCTGGTGCTACTCTTATTTCTCTTGCATGCTGCTTATCTGCCACATTCCTATAGCTAGCCCCCTTTACTATTTGTATCCAAAATAGTCTTGATATGAGCAAAGAAAATAGAATAACAAACAATGTGACAATCTTTTTAGTTCTCATATATATTTGCTTTTTTTTCATTTTATCCATAATAAAACCTCCATATAAGTCTATGGAATAATTATTCCCAACTTGCTATGGAGGTATAATGTCTATTTTGAAATAATAGATTTTACTTTAGTAACCATTAAATCAATAGCTACCTTGTTGTATCCACCTTCTGGAATGATAATATCTGCATATCTTTTACTTGGCTCTACAAACTGCATATGAGCTGGTCTTACAGTAGTCATATACTGTTCTATGACCGAATCTAAGGTTCTTCCTCTTTCTTTAATATCCCTAGTTATTCTTCTTATAATTCTTACGTCTGAGTCAGTATCAACAAATATTTTAATATCCAACAACTCTCTAATTCTTTTATCATCTAAAATTAGAATGCCTTCTAAAATTATAATATCTTTAGGATATACTTTTACTGCTTCCTTCTTTCTTGTATGTTCTTCAAAGTTATATATAGGTTTATCAATAGGTTTTCCATCCATTAACATTTTCAGATGCTCTATGAGAAGGTCATTATCAAAGGCAAAAGGATGATCATAATTGGTTTTAACTCTTTCTTCAAAAGACAAATTGCTTTGGTCTTTATAGTACGAATCTTGCTCAATGATGACAATATTTTTTTCTGGTAATGACCCGAAAATTTCCATTGCAACAGTGCTTTTCCCCGAACCAGTACCCCCTGTAATTCCAATTAGAATCGGTCTGTTCACAGCTATCATTCCTTTCTAGGTTTTCTTATAATATCCCAGGCTTCAACAGGCTTATCCATTTTTATTTTAATAATCTGTTGAGCATGGGGAGCAACATCAATTTCGCTATCTTCACTGTTCCACATTTTTTCAACTATCTGATTAAAATAATCTTTGTTAGGGCCAAATACTTCAACTTCATCCCCTACAAAGATTCTGTTTCTTTGTTCAACGGTTGCTACTCCAGTATCTTTGTCATAATCTAGTACTAAACCTACAAAATCATAATCTCTAATGTATGAACTACTAGTATAAAGCTGCTCATCTCCTGAAGGCTTGCTAAAATAAAATCCTGTAGTATGATCTCTATGACTAGCCTTTTTTATTTCTTCTAACCATTTTTCATCATAGCTGTAATTTGCTTTATCTGCTAAATATGCATCTATTGCCATTCTATAGGATCTAACTATAGTTGCAACATAATATGGGCTTTTCATTCTCCCCTCAATTTTAAAGCTCTTTACACCAGCATCTATTAGTTCAGGCATATGCTCTATCATGCATAAGTCCTTTGAATTGAAAATGTAAGTGCCTTTTTCATCTTCATAGATTGGATAGTATTCATTTGGTCTTTTTTCTTCTACTAAATGATATTTCCATCTACAGGATTGAGCACACTCACCTCTATTAGCATCTCTATTAGCCATATAATTACTTAACAGACATCTTCCTGAATAAGAGATACACATGGCACCATGTATAAAAGCTTCTATTTCTAACTCCTCTGAGGATTTTTCTATAATTTCCTTAATCTCATCGATGGATAATTCCCTAGCTAAAACTATCCTTTTTACTCCTTGCTTATGCCAAAAGTTTGCAGATAAATAATTAGTAGTATTGGCTTGAGTACTTAGATGTATTTCCATATTGGGGGTTACTTCTTTTACAACTGATATTACTCCAGGATCAGAGATAATAACTGCATCTACTCCTATTTCCTCCAATGTTTTTACATACTCAGGTAGTCCCTCTAAATCTTCATTATGTGGGATTATATTTAAGGTCACATATACTTTTTTACCTCTTGCATGGGCAAATGCAAGTCCTTCCTTAAGTTGTTCAATCGAAAAGTTTTTTGCAGAAGCTCTTAAACCAAAGGCTTCTCCACCAAGGTACACAGCATCAGCACCATAAATAATAGCCATTTTCAGCTTTTCCAAGTCTCCAGCTGGTGCTAATAATTCTAGTTTTCTCATTATTCTTTGCCTCCTTTCTTGTAGGTTATGGCAACACCATCTCCTATAGGTATAACACTAGTTTCTAAATCCTTATGATTACTAATATAATCTAAATATCCTCTCATTCTCTTTACTATAGTTTTCTTTCTCCTTACAACAAACTCATCGCAAGCAACCATGCCCTTATATAATACATTATCAGAGACAATTATTCCACCTTTGACTAAGTTTCTTATACAATGTGGAAAAAATTCCATATAATGACCTTTAGCAGCATCTATGAATATTAAATCAAATTCATCATTAATATTTGGAAGTACTTCCTCTGCTTCTCCCTTAATTATCTCTATCATGCTTGAATATCCATTATCATGTATGTTCTTTTTTGCAATCTGAATCATATCATCTCTTTTTTCAATGGTTATTATCTTCCCATCCTTATCCATAGCATTTGCCATTACTAAGGCAGAATATCCTATAGCAGTTCCTATCTCTAGTATCCTTTTTGGCTTAGAGATTTTAATCAAAACTCTTATAAGTTGAGCCACTTCTGGATGAATTATAGGAACATGATTATTTTCTGCATACTTTTCTATATCCATTAGAAAACTTTCTTTTAATGGAATTATATTTCTTATATATTCTTCTACACCTTTTTCATTTATATTGCTCAACGAACTCTCTCCTTGCTATAAAAACTCATAAATAATACGTGGGTAAAATCTCCACGTATTACCTTCTTTTTAAAGTATTCTATCCAAGAATAATAATTAAAATACTATTCATATTTACATGTATAACCTCATTATGAATATATTCTCTTATGGATTGATCTAGTTCCTTTTTCGTATCCTATTTATTGCTCTTAAGTGTTCTTCATAAGTTACGCTAAAGGTATGAGTACCAGCTTCATCTTCGTTGAAGACAAAATACTTATATTCCACTTCAGCAGGATTAACGGCAGCTTCAATAGACCTTATTCCAGGAGAAGCAATCGGTCCTGGAGGTAATCCTAAATTCATATAGGTATTATACGGAGAATCAATTGAAGTGTCTTGATTTGTTAATACTGGCTTTCTTTCTCCTAATATATATTGTACTGTTGCACAAGACTGCAGCATCATGCCTGATTTTAATCTATTATGAAAAACGCCTGATATTATTTCTCTTTCACTATCGGCTTTGCCTTCTCTTTCAATAATAGATGCCAATGTAACAACTTGATTTAAATCTAAATTTAATTCCTGAGCCTTGCTTTTAATTTCATCAGAATATAGATTATTAAATCTACTAAGCATTTTCCTTATAACATCTTTTTCACTTGCGTCTGTATATACTTCATAAGTATCAGGATACAAATACCCTTCAAGAGACAATCCCTCTGGTACATCCTTCAAAAATTCAAACTCATCTTCAAAGTTTGAAGCTTTTGAAGTTAACTCAAGAAAAATATCTTTATTGACTATTTTCATTTCATTTAATCTTTCTGCAATTTGCTCTAATTCAAACCCCTCTGGTATAGTAAAAGTAACGGATTCCTTTCCTATTCCTCCTGCTACTAATTTTCTCATTATTTCCTCCGGTGTCATCCCATTGTTTAACAGATAATTCCCTGCTTTAAAATTTCCATCCATCTTTTCATACTTTGCAAAAATCCTAAATACTAGTTCGTTTTTAATCAGGTTATTATCTTTTAAAATTTTTGCGATATTACTTGTAGATGTACCCTTCGGAATTGATATTTGAGTTTCTTCAATGTTATCTATAGCAATCGGTGTTAATTGGTTGTCCACATATTTTTTAAAGCCTATAGATGCACCAGCAATTATCATTAATAATATTATAAATACATATAGTCCAACTGGCTTTTTTCTTTTTTTCTTGTTTTTTTCAAAAGCTTGGGTCATAATACTCCCCCTTTACTTAATTGTTTCTTAAATTATACAATAATTAATGTTCTAAATACAAGAAATATAAACAAAAATCTACAATTAAGCAAAATACATTAGTATGTTTACATAATATGATTATGGTTATTTACATTGCTTTAGCTTTAAACCAGAGTAAACAATAATTCTTCTATCGTTATTGAATATGTTATTTATAGCCATGTCTTTTGATTCTATCATATGCATAAAGCACTATGTTTCCAAATATACCAACAGCTATTAATTCTCCTATTCCTATTCCTGCAACAACTGTCCAATAATTCAGTTCAGGGAAAAAGGAAGACACCCATATTGCAACTATTAGACCATTAAGAATTACTGGCGGAAGTATAGCTAAAAATTTATTTGGCATTTTACTAGTTAAATATGCTGAAACTAAAGTAATTAAGCTTCCCCCTATTATATCAATAAGACCGAATCCTGATGCAAATGTAAGTATTAAATTGGCAATTAAGCACCCAACAAAAACACCTGGTATAGCCGCTGCTTCTACTAAAGGAAGTAGAACTAAAGCTTCTGCTATCCTCACTTGAATAGGTCCAAATGCTAATTGTCCTAATGGTATTTCTAGTACTACTAGAATAACATATAATGCCGCTATCATTCCTGCTTTTGACAAATATTTAGTGTTCATTTTCCCCTCCTGAATTTCATAACAAACTAATCAAAGAGAAGTCGTAGTAAGCACTACGACTATTATACCTCCATGATAATTGGAAGAATCATTGGATTTCTTTTTATTTTTTCATATAAGAAATTCCTCAATGCATCTCTTATACTAGATTTTAATGTAGCCCAGTCTGTTATTTTATTCTTCTCACATTCCATTAGCACTTCTCTTACTAACTTTCTAGCTTCTTCCATCAAATCTTCAGATTCTCTAACATATACAAATCCTCTTGAAACTATATCTGGTCCTGATATTACACTTCCATCCTGCTTGCTTATTGTAACTACTATGACTATTAATCCGTCCTCTGAAAGATGCTTTCTATCTCTAAGCACTATATTACCTACATCTCCAATTCCTAGTCCATCAACTAATATGTTTCCTGCAGGGACACTACCTACAATAGCTCCACTATTCTTAGTAAATTCAATTATCGAACCATTTTCTGTAATGAAAATATTTTCTTTTGGCATTCCTAGCTCACTAGCTAACTTAGCATGTTGTTTTAAATGCCTATATTCGCCATGTACAGGAATGAAATATTTAGGTTTAACTAAGCTATGCATTAGTTTTAATTCTTCTTGACAAGCATGACCTGAAACATGGACATCGGCTAATGCTTCATATATAACGTCAACACCTTTTTTGAACAATTGATTAATTACTTTTGCTACTGTTTTTTCATTGCCAGGAATAGGAGTTGCAGAAATAATAACTAGATCCCCTGGTATTAACTCCATTTTTCTATGATCTGATGAAGCCATTCTTGCTAGTGCAGACATAGGTTCACCTTGGCTACCAGTAGTAATAACTACTATTTTATTATCAGGGTATTTATGCATATCATTTATATCAATTAATGTCCCTTCTGGTATATTTAAATATCCTAGTTCTGAAGCAACCTTAACTACATTAACCATGCTTCTCCCTGAAACAGCGACCTTTCTATCAAAAAGTATGGCAGAATTAACTATCTGCTGGACTCTATGAATGTTTGAAGCAAAAGTAGCTACAATAATTCTTTGTTTTGCTGTTAAAAAGATGTCATTAAAGGTATCACCGACAGTACTTTCAGACATTGTATATCCTGGTCTTTCAACATTAGTGCTATCAGCAAGTAGTACTAGAACTCCTTTTTGCCCTAGCTCAGCAAGCTTATGAAAGTCCATAACCTCTCCATTAATAGGTGTATAATCAATTTTAAAATCACCAGTATGAACTACAGTTCCAGCAGGTGTATGAATGGCTAAAGCTACTGAGTCAGGAATACTATGACTAGTTCTTATAAACTCAATATTAAACACTCCAAGATTAATACTTTGAGATGGTTTAACTACATTTAGATTTGCATTATTAATATTATGTTCTTTAAACTTGTTTTCAACTAATCCTAGTGTAAGCCTAGTTCCATACACAGGTACGTTTATTTTTTTCAATACATAAGGTAATGCACCAATATGATCTTCATGCCCATGAGTTAATATAATACCCTTTACCTTTTCTCTGTTTTTTAATAAATAAGTAATGTCTGGAATAACAACATCTATCCCTAACATTTCATCTTCTGGGAAAATCAAACCACAGTCTATCACAATGATTTCATTTCCGTATTCTATAGCTGTAATATTTTTTCCTATTTCGTACAGCCCACCTAATGGTATTATTTTTAATTTTGACGATTTCACTATAACACTCTCCTTAAATTCCTATATAAATAATGATTTCACGCACATAAAACATATTTATATATATTTACATTTTAAAATATTCGTTTTATATCTACTCTATATTTTATCCATAAAAACAGATAAAATTTCTATACAACAAAATCCTATATTAGCTTTTTTTACATAAATAAATACAACACAAAAAAATAAATCCCTAAGCGGGATTCACTATCTACAATCTTTACAATAACCAAAAAACTTTACATTGTGATCCATTATTTTAAAATTCTTTTGTTTTTCGATTTCAGATTCAAGATTATCAAGCAAGTCCAATTCTACCTCTATGACTTTATTGCAATTTAAGCAAACAAGATGATGATGTCTATGATCATTAGAAGTTGAACTTAGTTCATATCTACCGCACCCATCGTTAAAATTAAGTTTGTATATAATATTTAGTTGCTCAAATAACTGCAATGTTCTATAAATAGTGGCAAGACCTATTTCCGGATATTTATCTCTTACACTATCATAAATCTCTTCAGGACTCAAATGTTTACCTTGATTCTCTAAAATAACATCTAAAATTACTCTTCTTTGCGTTGTAAGCTTATATCCGTTTTCTTTTAATTTAATCTTTAAATCATCGAAGAAATTATCCATTACCCCACCTGCTCTATAGCTTTCTATAGTATAGTCTATTATTTTAACAAAAAAAAGTCAACAAATATGTAATAGTTAAAAATTATACTATACATTTTCTATTCATATTTAATAATATTTGCTACAATATTTCATCTACAATTGCTTCATATGCAGCCACTACATTCTCAAATTCTTCTTCATCTTCAATATTAATTAAAACAAGCTGACCATCTTCTTCATATTCAATTCTAAGTATATAGGCACCTTCTTCTTCATCTTCTTCTGACAAAGGAAACAATACTGCATACTCAAAATCTTCAACCTCAAATGTTGCCATTAATTCAAAATCCTGTTCTTTACCATTTTCATCAATTAATGAAATAATATTATCATCCTTAGACATTTTGTCACTCTCCTCTATTCTTTTTTTCTAAATAAGAGCCTAAAATATATGTTGCAGCTACCTTATCTATTACATCTTTTCTTTTTTTTCTACTTACATCTGCATCTATTAACATTCTCTCTGCAGATACTGTTGTAAGTCTTTCATCTTGAAGTATTACTTCTAGATCAAATTCTTTTTTAAATTTATCAACAAAATTTAGTACCTTTTCACCCTGCGGTCCTATTGTATTGTTCATATTCTTGGGAAGCCCCACCACTACCTCTTTTATATCATATTGTTCAATTATTGTTCTAAGCTGAGATAAATCACTCTTAATACCCTTTCGTCTTATTGTAGTAACCCCCTGGGCAGTAAATCCTAGAGGATCACTTATTGCTACTCCAATGGTTTTATCTCCAACATCTAAGCCCATTATTCTAATCATATATTCCTCCAAATTATATTACTTTTATACAGAACTCTGGGCATTTTGGCGCACAATAGCCACAAAGTACACAGCTTTCCATAATCGGGACTGCTTTATTATCTATAAGTTTAATTCCTCCATTTTTACATGTTTCCACACAAGAGCCGCATCCTATACACCAATCAGAAATATGAAGCCTTCGTTCTTTTTTATCAATCTTTAGTTTAATATCCTTTGGGATATAACCATTATTAACTAAGCTTATGTTGGCATCCACTTCGTCTTTGCTTTGCATCCCCATAGCAAATGAATGTAAATATGGTATACCCTTTACAAATCTAATTGAATCTTCTACATCTTTAATTAAATGTCCTCCACCTAAGGGCTTCATTCCATATATGCCTTTTCCACTATTATAAGCGGCTTTTAAAGCAATTAGCATATCATCTACGCTTCCGTCCTGAATACCTATGCCAAGTTTATTTATTATAGGATGAATTACTTCTATTTCACTATATTGAGTTGCAGCTACAACTCCTTCTATTCTATGAGTAGATATACCAATAGCTCTGATAATTCCCTTTTCCTTTGCTTTTAAAAAATATTCTATAGCTTCATAGTGTCCTCTAATAGTGTGTTTGCTTTCTTGCTCATGTAGAAGAAAAATATCTATATAGTCAGTATTTAGTTCCCTTAATGCTTTCATTAAACTTTTTTCAGCAGTTTCCTTTGAATAAGAATAAGATTTTGTTGCTATAACTATATCTTTTCTATTTACTGTTTTCAGTGCTTCTCTAATATGTAAATAATTTTCATATATTTCTGCTGTGTCTATAAAGTTAATTCCATTATTAAAAGCGTGACTGATTATCTGTCCCCCATGATAAATATCAAGATTTGCTTGTAATGGGCCAATTGTTAAGGACCCAAAACACAGCTCTGATATCTTTATCCCCGTATTACCTAATATTCTACTTTCCATGTTCCCACATCCTTAAGCAGCCATCATATTGTCTAGTAATAAATACATTAAGGTCCCAATTATATATGTATTTGAAATAGCTCCCAATAAAACTCCTGAATCATTTAATAATAGTCCTATAGTGCTTCCTAAAATAGCACTAAATAGACCTGCTGAAAAATATTTATTTTCTCTAACAATGCTTTGGATTTTCTTTTTATATCTAATTAATATACAAGATTCAGATAATATAGTGATTAGCAAAACCTTAGACCAAATTGAACTTTTCATTAGCTTTATATTCATTTGAGCTTTTCTAGTTATTATATCTAGCAATGATTTTGGCCCCTTTTCAATTATCAATAAAAGAGTACCACCTAAATGTGTAGGGTTGTCATTTGCATATATATCGATTAAACCTAAAATTATAAAAAATAATATAAATATAGTACCAACAATAATTATCTTTTTCAAATCTATTCTTATTTTATATAAATATACTATGTAAATTACGGCTGTAGCAAGTATAGAAATAGTACCTCCTAAATTTGCACCCATCTTAGGATTAGATACTATAAAGATTGTAATTGGTAATATGGATAAAAATATTTTACAACCTTTTGATTTTTCCATATAAATTGCCGTCATTAAAACCATAACTCCTAGTATAACGCCTGCATATTCATTTCCAATTCCAAAATATCTAGCTCCAATAATTGGGTCATAGCTTAATATGGAATATTTTAAGAGCTTTCCTCCTAATAATAAATCTATAACTAAGCTAGAATAAATAATGGAAAATAACACTAGAAGCCGATGTTTAGAATTAATAAAACATATAATTGCCATTATAATCATTAATAGTATAAATGTAAATATAAAATAAATAAAATAATCTTTTATGTAAATAAAAGCAGATAATAAAAAAACTAATGGTAAAGACATAATTAATAATAGAGAAAATTTTATAATCATTTTCATTCTATTGCTATGAATCCCTTTTGTATATACGGTAATTGTCCCTAATATAATAATGAGTATGATTAATATACTATATAATTTCAAATATGGAGACCTAAGCTTTGAGGTAATATTAGTTCTGTTATTAAGTTCATTTATAAAGCTAAAATTATCCTTCTCATTTATTGCTTTGATTACATGACCTATAAAATTATTTTTTTCTGCTTTTAAAAAATTTGTAATAGTTGGAGCCACATCTAAATTGGTGACTATTCCTTGTCTTCTTGTTGTGTCTGATGTCAAAATGCCTTTGTATTCTTTACCGCCCCATATTATCAACGGAGAAAGTAAACTCGTATCTAATCTTTCCTCAGGTGAATTTGGACTAATGATAATTAGCATAGAATTTTTATTTTTTATTTCTTGAAATAGTTCACCTATAAATCCGTCGATATTTTTTAATATTTGCCCTCTAAGCTCTAAAAACATATTATCAGAAAGCTCATTATTGTACATATTGAGCCTATTTAAATCACCAGTTTCAATTACAAATAATGCTGCTTCTGATTGAACATCCTTTATTTCTGCTAAAATTTTATTAAAGTCTGTCCTTAAACCAAAGGGATAGCTACTATCATTTATTAGAATATTATCAACATTTCCAAAATCAATTAAACCTTTGCTATCTATAGGAATAAGACAATTGGTTCTAACAAAACTATCAGCAGTATCTGAATTCCCAAATACTGCTGTTTTTTGACCACTATTATGTAAGTTATCTCCTAAAGCACCTATTATAGGATTATAAGCGTTATTGATATTTAAGCTTTTAAGTCTATTCAGTTCAATATTTGCAATATTATATTTACCTTGAATTTTTCCTACTCTTCTTTCGTAAATAGGTAGGGTATCTTTGTCCAAATTAAAAGAGTTTGCAGTATCATAAGTTGAATAGGCCTTTGCTGAAGTGTTTACAGTTATATATCCTTCCGCACCCCTATAGCCCGTAACTCCTCTTGTATTCATTAAACCAATGCTTCCATTATCTATTATAGATTTAAGATTATGCATGCTTTCAATATCATAAAAAGATAGTCTATTCGCTATAACTAAATAGACTTTATTCTGTTCATCCATTTCTTCAGCATATACTAACAATGATGATAATGGCAAACATACTAATATTGCTAAAATAATGCTTATCTTTTGTAAATTGCTTCTCAATTAGAACTCTCCTAATTTATTTATCTAAATATTTCATTAGTAATTCTTCTAAAAGTTCATCTCTCTCCAGTTTTCTTATTAGTGTTCTAGCATTATTATGACTAGTTATGTAGGTTGGATCTCCAGATAATATGTAGCCTATTATTTGATTTATTGGATTATAGCCTTTCTCTTCTAATGCTTCATAAACGGAAAACAATATTTCTTCAGCCTGACTTTTGTTATCCTTTGTAACACTGAATTTCATTGTTTGATTAATGTTGTTCATGAAAACACCCCCTTAATATATTTATATCATATATTTTCATTTGTATACACCTATTTATTATTATTCTACCTAGTAGATCGTATAAATCTACTAGGTAGAATATGTTCAGTAATTTACTTAATCTGTGATATGATAATATCCTTTACTATACTTAAGGCTTCGTCTACTTTTGATGGGTCCTTACCTCCAGCTTGAGCCATATCAGGTCTTCCACCGCCTCCACCACCTGCTATTTTAGCTACTTCTTTTATAATATTACCCGCGTGTATGCCTTTATTAACTAAATCTTTAGTAGCCATAGATACGAATGAAACTTTTTCATCTGCAACAGAGGCGAAGACAACTACAACTGAATTCATTGAATCTCTTATCCTGTCTCCTAATTGTCTAAGACTATTCATATCCATTCCATCTATTCTTTTATAGACTACACTTACTCCATTTATATCCACACTTTCCTTAATTATATCATCTAATTTTGATATAGCCAAATCAGACTTCATTTTTTCAACTTCTTTTTCTAAATGCCTTGTCTCTTCTGTTACTTGCTGTACTCTAATTACTATGTCTCTTTTATTTGTTTTAAGAATATCTGCCATTTTAGATATTTGTGTATCCATATCAACAAGGTATTCATAGGCTTTTTTACCAGTAATAGCTTCTATCCTTCTAACTCCTGAAGCAATTCCTGATTCACTGATTATCTTGAACATACCTATCTGACTAGAATTTGAAACATGAGTACCACCACATAACTCCTTGCTATAATCACCTATTTTAATTAATCTGACTACATCTCCATATTTTTCATCAAATAATGCAGCTGCACCCTGTTTTCTAGCATCCTCTAGTGTTGTCTCTATTGCTTCTATTTCTAAACCTTCAAATATCTTGTCATTTACTATTTCTTCAATTCTATCTAATTCTTCTTTCTTCACAGCTTCAAAATGAGTAAAGTCAAATCTTAATCTATCTGACATCACTAGTGAACCTGCTTGGTTTACATGCTCTCCTAGTACTTCCCTTAGGGCTTTATGAAGCAAATGAGTTACTGAATGGTTTCTAGCTGTAGATAATCTTAAGTTTTTATCAACCTCTGCGCAAACTTCTGCTCCAGCAACTACAGTACCTTCAATTACTTCTGCAAAGTGTAAAATTTGTTCATGACTATTTTTTTGTGTATCATTTATTCTTAAAACAAAATTTTTCCCCCTCAAGAAGCCCGTATCTCCAACCTGTCCTCCGCCTTCAGGATAGAATGGAGTTTTATCTAAAAGCACTATGCCTTTCTCATTTAAATCTAGTTGTTCTACTTGTATTCCATCTTTTAAAACTCCAATAATATTCCCTTTAAAATCAATATTAGTATATCCAACAAACTCAGTTTTTAATGTACTATCTATTTCTAATGTGCTGTCTTTACTCCACGCTTGATTGTCTCCTTCTTCTCTTGCTTTTCTAGCTCTCTCTCTTTGCTTTTCCATTTCATTATTAAACGCTATTTCATCTACTCTTAGGTTATTTTCTTCTAATATTTCTTTAGTCAAATCAAGGGGAAAACCGTAAGTGTCATATAGCTTAAATGCTATTTCACCACTTAGTATATTTCCTTTTTCTTCAATGATTTTTTGAATATATTCGTTTAATATTGTAATCCCTTGATCTATTGTTTCTTGAAATTTATCTTCTTCAACTTTTATTACCTTTTGAATCTGAGATAACCTTTCAATAATTTCAGGGTATGCTTCTCCCCATAGTTCAGAAACTGTAAGGGCTAAAGTATTTAAGAAATCATTCTCTATACCTAAAAGCTTTCCATGTCTAGATGCTCTTCTAATTAGTCTTCTTAATACATATCCTCTGCCTTCATTGCTTGGCAGCACTCCATCTGCAACTAAAAAAGTTACTGCTCTAATGTGGTCAGTTACTACTCTTATAGACATATCTTTCTTTTCATTTTCACCATAAGTAATGCCACTTTTTTCTTCAACTTTTTTCAATAGTCTTCCTATTACATCAGTATCAAATATACTATCTGCATTTTGCATTACTGCAGCAATTCTTTCGAGGCCCATTCCAGTATCTATATTAGGATGTGGCACAGGATTATAGTTACCCTTTTCATCTTTATCGAATTGAGAAAATACTAGATTCCAAACTTCAACATATCTATCACAATCACAGCCTGGCTTACAGCTTTCACTTCCACAGCCATATTTTTCGCCTCTATCTACATAGATTTCAGAGCAGGGCCCACAAGGTCCTACCTCAAGCTCCCAAAAATTATCTTCTTTTCCTAATCTAACAATCTTATCATGGCTAATTCCAATATGCTTGTTCCATATGTCGTATGCTTCATCATCTTCTTCATATACCGAAACCCAAAGTTCTTTCTCAGATATTCCCATTCTTTCAGTCATGAATTCCCATGCCCACTCGATAGCTTCTCTCTTAAAGTAATCTCCAAAAGAAAAATTGCCTAACATTTCAAAAAACGTAGCATGCCTTGCAGTTTTTCCTACATTTTCTATATCGCCCGTTCTAACGCATTTTTGACATGTTGCCATTCTCCTGTTCGGAGGTTCTTGGGCTCCTGTAAAATACGGTTTTAATGGGGCCATTCCTGCATTTATTAACAATAAGCTTTTGTCGTTTTTAGGTAATAGAGAAAAGCTTGGAACTACTAAATGTTCTTTTTCTTTAAAAAAATCTAGAAATTCTTTTCTAATCTCATTTAACCCAGTTTTTTTCATAGTTTCATCTCCCCTTTAAGTCTTTTTTAAATATAAAAAAACCCGCCCCAATATTATATAACTTAGGGACGAGTTTACCCGCGGTACCACCCTATTTACTAAAAATAGTCTCTTTAAAGAAGATAACGGTTAAACCGAAAGCCTCTACTATTGTTTCAAGGCTTCAACTCAGGGGCTGCTTCAATATACTTTCCTAAATGCCTTCCAGCCTTGGGCATTCTCTCTTTAAGGTTAGAGATATTTACTATTCCCCATCAAAGTTATTAAAATTATTAAGTTAACTATTAGGATTTATAAAATAAAATATGTTTATCTTTATAGATAGGATTATAATTAAAAAGCCGTATTTTGTCAATATTAGTTATAGTCCAGATTTTCTATCTATTATAAAGCTAGATACTATTTTGATTATTAATGTAGCAGGTATAGCAAACAACATTCCTATAATTCCAAAATAACTACCACTTATTATTAAGGAAAAAATTATTACCACAGGATGAAGTCCAACGCTATTGCCAATTATTTTAGGCTCTATAACATTACATTCTAACTGCTGAATAAAAACAAATGATACTATAACCCATAATGCTTTTACAGGACTTTCTAATAATGCAAATGTTACTGCAGGTAATATTCCTATGATTGGTCCAAAATATGGTATTATATCTGCTATTCCTGCAATCAATCCAATAATAATTGCAAAATCAATACCAATAATCAGCAGTACCACAGATGTGGCTGCTCCAACGTAAGCAGCAACCAAAAGTTGTCCTTTAATAAATTTGCCTAACACATTATCTATTTCTCTGCTAATCTTTAAAGCATCATGCCTATAATCTTTTGGGATAAACAAAATTATTTTTTTCCTAAAAAAGTCTTTATCCTTTAAAAAATAAAAAGTTAAAATTGGAACAATAAAAAAACTAATAAGTTTTGAAAATTTTCTGATAGATGAGTTAATTAGGCTTTTAATCCAATTTATAATGTGTAGTTGAAAGGAGTTTAGGTTTTCTAAAAACACTTCCTTAATTGCTTGAAACTCTGGTGGTAAGTTGTCTATATGTTTAAAATATTTTATATGCAAATAATCAAAATAGTCATATATTTTGTTAAAATAACTAGGAAGTACTATTATAAGGTTTTCAAATTCATTCATTAATTTAGGAACAATAGATACAGCCACTATAATTAAGAATCCTATTAAAAGTAAAAATACTAATAATATACTCAGAGTTCTTTTTATACCCAGCTTTTCAATTAAACTAACTAAAGGATTTAATAAATATGCTAGAACAGCAGAATAGAAAACTAATAATAACACTTGGCCAATTTTGCTAGAGCCTTTAAAAATATAGTATATAGCTATTATAAAAACAATAATTAAAAACATAAAACTTATTTTTTTCTTTGAAAGTTTAATTTTTTTATCTGATTGCACATAATTATTCCCAATATTTATTAAAAAATAAATACATAGCCCCCAAAATGCTGTTAAAAACAATGTCTTCAAATAACTACTTATTTTTAGGATGCTTTCCATAATGTGGCTCCCCCAAACTGAATTAAAGGCAGCTAAGCTGCCTTACTAAAATAAACTTATGTTATCAATAATGTTGGACATAACTTTCTTACTAACTCTCATCATTCTTCTTCTTTGTCTTGGACTCATTCTTGTTATTGCATACATTCCTGCTGTTGCTCCAACTAGGCTACCAGCCACAATACCAGATACAAATCTACTCTTCACATCCTCACCTCTTTTTATAGATTCTTTATTATTAGTTTGATACAAATCTTTAAAGTAATTCTAGTAATTTTTTGTAATCATTCTTATATTTGTAAAACAGCTCTCTGTCTTTGTTGCTTATGATAATTGAGCTTTCACCAAAGAAAATTTCTCTACTATAAAGCAGCACATTTCTTCCTTCTTTTAAATCTTGAAATAAGCCATCAGTGAGTATAAAACCTATTATTTTCCCTTTATGTCTATCTATTAATATGTCCTTAACATGACCTATGCTTTCTCCACTCTCTGTTAAAACTTCTTCTTCGGTCAGCTTCTTATCTTTAAGTAACTCTTTTATTTCAGGCAACGAGTTAGCCTTTTCAATTACAGCCTCATTTTTTATTATTACTGCATCTTTCCCAATTGAATCTATATTTTGAAATTGTATGATTTTTATATCTTTAAATATTCTTCCTTCCTTTATTATAAAGCCTAACACTCTATATTTTTTTCTTGAATATATTATTTCTTTAATAGTCCCTAGTTTACTTCCGTTTTTTTTGCACACAACAGGAAGTCCTATTAGTTCGCTTTCCTTCTTCAATTTTATTACCTCTTTTCAAAAATTATATGATTAGTATTCCATATCTTTATAACTAATATTTTTAATAAATTTCCCATAGTCTCGCTACACAAATTTATTTACTTGCTGTCTCTCACATAAATTTGGTTCTCATTGCGTTTGACCTACCATCGATTTCCTGATAAAAGCATTCAGGAAATCGGGTTAGGTCATTTCCCGCAGTTTCGAAATACAAATTTGTTCACTCCCTTCGGTCGTGCAAATTTGGTTCTCATTGCGTTTGACCTACCATCGATTTCCTGATAAAAGCATTCAGGAAATCGGGTTAGGTCATAAAAAAAGCTACTGAATTAACAGTAGCTTTAGTTTTAATGCTCTTCTGCATGATCATGGTCATGCGCATCATCATCTGGATTGAAATCTTCTAATCCTTCTATAGTCTTATTATATTTTTTTGAATAATCATATAAAGCTGCTTTAATAGCTTGTTCGGCTAATACTGAACAATGCATTTTAACTGGAGGCAAACCATCTAAAGCTTGTGCTACTGCTTTGTTAGAAAGATTCATAGCTTCACTAATGGTTTTCCCTTTTATCATTTCTGTAGCCATGCTTGAAGAAGCTATAGCAGAACCGCAGCCAAAAGTTTTAAACTTTACATCTACAATAGTTTCATCTTCTATTTTAAGATACATTTTCATAATATCTCCACATTTGGCATTACCTACTTGACCTACGCCATCAGCATTTTCAATTTCTCCTACATTTCTTGGATTCATAAAGTGTTCCATTACTTTATCTGAATACATAATTTATTTACCCCCTTACTTTTTCTTAACGTTTTCGTATAATGGTGACATCTGTCTTAATCTATCTACAACTTTTATTAAACTCTCTACTACATAGTCTACATCTTCTTCAGTGTTAAAGTCTCCTAAAGTCAATCTTAAAGAGCCGTGGGCAATTTCATGTGGAAGCCCTATTGCAAGTAGCACATGGGATGGATCTAGAGAGCCTGAAGTACATGCAGATCCACTTGATGCACATATACCTAGCATATCTAAGCTAAGTAATAATGATTCGCCTTCAATAAACTCAAATGAAAAATTAACGTTTCCTGGTAGTCTCTTATCTGGATGTCCATTTAATCTAACATACTCAATATTTTCTTTTATATCTCTTATTAATTTATCCCTTAATTTCGTTAATCTTTCATTATGTTCATCCAGTGTTTCATAAGCCAACTCTATAGCTTTGCCAAAGCCTATAATACCTGGTATATTTTCTGTTCCAGCTCTTCTATTTCTCTCTTGAGCACCTCCGTGCATATATGGGTGAATTTTTACTCCTTGTTTAATATAAAGCGCTCCTACACCCTTTGGACCGTATAGTTTATGTGCAGACATAGATAATAAGTCTATATTTAGCTTCTCAACATCAATATTAATATTACCTATTGCCTGTACAGCATCTGTGTGAAAATAAACCTTATTATCACGAGCTATTTTACCTATTTCTTCTATTGGTTGTATTGTTCCAATCTCATTATTTGCGAACATTATAGAAATCAATATTGTTTTGTCTGTTATTGAATCCTTTAATTGCTCCATATTTACTATCCCATTTTCGTCAACATCTAAGTAGGTAACTTCAAAACCATTTTTTTCTAAATATTCACATGTATGTAAAACTCCATGGTGTTCTATTTTAGAAGTAATAATATGATTTCCTTTATCTTTATTTGCAAAGGCAATACCCTTTATTGCCCAGTTATCAGCTTCAGAGCCACCAGCTGTAAAATAAATTTCTCTTGGCTTAGCATTTATTACATTTGCTACCTTTTCTCTAACCTCATCAATAGCATTTCTAGTTTCTTGTCCAAGTCTATATATGCTTGATGGATTCCCGTATTTTTCCTTAAAAAATGGTAGCATCTCATCAAGAACCTGTTTTTTTACAGGAGTAGTAGCTGCATTATCTAAATACACTTGTCTAATCATTTTTCACCCTCCTAAGGACTGCATATCAAAAATTTTATTAGATATAGTACATATATTCTTTTTCTTCGTTTATTTTTTCAAAATCATCAACCATATCTTTTAGAGTGATTGAATCAATTACGTCATTGATGCTATCTCTAATCTTAATCCATACATTTTTGGTAACACAGAACTCTTCTTTAAAACATTTATTTAAATTTTCATCTAGTACACAATCTGAGGGTGCAATATCTCCTTCTAATGCTCTAATAATATCACCAACAGTTATGTTATTAGGACTTTCGTTGAGCATATATCCTCCTTGAGCCCCTCTTACACTAGTAGCTAAACCATTTCTTCTTAACACTGCTATCAATTGCTCTAAATAATTCTCAGAAATATCTTGGCTCTCGGCAATATTTTTTAAAGGTATAGGACCTTCTCCATAATGGAGAGCTAATTCAAACATAGCCTTTAGCCCATATCTTCCTTTAGTTGAAAGTTTCATTTAACCACCTCTTTTTAATTCCAAGTATACTACTAGGTATTCTTTATTAAGTATATTATACCCTACCATTTCTGTCAACATTCATTTGTTTGTATTATTTTTTTGTTATATCCAAAAATTACATACAAACTTTTTGTCGTTTTTTGTAAAACCTTGTGTTAAAATGTTTAACAAGGAGTTAAGCATAGACTAAAAAATTACAAGGGAGTTGATATTTTATGAAGCACAATAAAAAAATCTTAGGAATGGTGGTTGGAACTCTAGTATTTTTAGGCTCTAGTTCAACAGTAAAGGCTGATGTGTTAATTGATAACCTTAATGCTAATAACTCCTATGGCTATAGTATTAAAAATTGTAAAACATACACAGATAATCAGTCTACCAACTGCAGTATTATAAAAGGAACTGGAATATCAAATAAATATTCTAATATTGTATTTAGATATTACGGTAGTAAAGGAAATTCAAACCTAGTTACTATCCCTAATAGCCAAAGCAATACTGGAAATGATAACACTGGTTCTAATACACCAAGTAGTAATGGCAACACTAACACTGAGTCTAATACACCAAGTAATAATAGTGGTGCTAAAGACGAAACTACCACACCAAGCAACAATGGGAACACTAGCACTGAATCTACACAACAAGAATATAAAGGAATTAGTGCTGAGGAAAGAAAATTATTTGATTTAATAAATCAAGAGAGAAAGAAAGCAGGAGTAAGCCCTCTTCAAATAGACGAAAAGACCTTTAAGGCAGCAAAAATAAAATCTCAAGACATGAATGACAACTCATATTTCTCTCATACTTCTCCTACCTTTGGTAGTTCCACAACCCTTTTGAAAAACGAAGGTGTTTCCTATAGATATTTCGGTGAAAATATAGCTAAAAATTATAGTGTTGAAAATGCTCACAATAGCTTAATGAACTCTGAAGGTCATAGAAAAAACATCCTAAATCCTAATTATACTCATGTGGGAATTGGAATTGTAAATGGATACTATACAGAAATTTTCATTGGAAAATAAATAAAAAAAAGCTACTAACTTAGTTAGCAGCCCAAGAGGAGCAAATGCTCCTCTTTTTTATGCATCTGGGAACAAATCTTCAAATTGTGGAGGGAAAAAATCAGGGAATGGCTCATAATCGAAATTGTCGCAAATATCTGTCGGGCTAAACTCTACGCACTCTGGTGGCTCAGGGCAGAAACCGAATGCTGGAATAAGTAACTGTACTCTACCCACAACTTTTACGATTATGAAAACTCCAACAGCAAATGAAAGCACACATCCACTTAGAGTAGGTTCCCCTAGTACTCTTGATGCTGTTTCAACTACTATTCTAAAATCAAATTCATCCCTTGCATTTGGAATAAATAGTATTATGTCCTTAAAAATATCTGGAAGAAATCCTTTGATAATACTACCGTCATTAGCTACTACTTCAAATGGTACTCTTAATGTGAATCTTACTCTTCTAAAGTTTGGTCTGTTTTGTATGTCTGTTACAATTAATGTGTTCTCAACAATAAAACCTGGTCTGAATCTAATACTTGAAAATGTCTTCTCTCCTAAATCAACATCTACTCTTGGGAAACATTCTCTTTGCTGACAATGAGCATATACCTTATCAGTAATTATACATACTGTTTCAGTAATATAACTTAGATCATCTGGCATGAATTCTTCACCAGGACTTGGATCGAATCCGTTTACCATAGCTTTTCACTCCTTTACCAAATATTATTTAATAAATTCATCTTTACTTTCATATTATGAATTATAGGTAGAATTGTGATTGATTTTTAATTAATTTAAAGGAGCGATGCTCGATGAATGGTTATTGCACTAGCAATTATATTGTTATGAATTCCACAAATGAAGCTTTTAGGTTTTATATGGATAAAGATAAAAAAATTAAGTATGAATTTTATGATAGTAACCAATTTTTAACTGATGAGTACTTAGTATCTGATGATAAAATCATTAGTTTTTCAGTAGATATTGATAGCAACGACAGAATCCATTTAATTTATTTAAATAATGAAGGAAAAATTAACTATTATCTTTACTCAAGTAATAAATGGGCAAAAAAAACACTAACTCAACTAGATATTAAATCAAACTATTATAATTATTTGACGTTAAAGCTCAATAAAGAAAGTGTACATATATTCTTCTCCTTTTCTAATCTTGTAAATAAAAAAGTATGGACTATTCAGCATTTAATCGGAACAAAAGGAAATTGGGAAAAAATAAATGCTATTAGCTTCACATCGAGTAAAATGATGCCTTTATATTCATTTGATTTTGATAGATTTGATAACATTCATATGTTATATACTTCAAACTTAGAAGGTTCTCAGGCAATTCAATATGTTTATTTCAACTCATCTTCAAAAAAATGGTGCCAAGTCCCTCAATTAATTGCAAAAACAGAATTAATAAATACAAACCCACAAATTTTAGTTGACTTAAAGGATAATATCCATGCCCTTTGGTTAGTTCATGATGGCAATCTTTTTAAAGCAAAATATAAGCATTATTCTGGACTAGGCATTAACAAAAACACATGGAGAGAAGAAACTCTCTATGAGCTTTATAGCGACAGTCTACATCCTGTTATTTTTCAATACAAGGATTCTTTAAATATATTATCCATATTCAAAAACGAAATTACATGTTTAACTTCTAATGACTATGGATTTCATTGGAGCCAAAATGACACCTATTATATAAATAAAGAGTCCAAAATCTGTTCTGCAAAATATATAATAAGCAGCACTTCAGATAGAAATATGCAAAAGTTTAATCATGTTTATCTACTATTAGATAGTATCCCTTGTTTACTTAAATCTGGTCCCATAAAGCATTTACAAGACTATTCTTCACAGAATTATGACTACAATTTAAACAGTAATATATCCAATAAAGATATAATTGATGAAGAAGATAGTATTGAACAAAAAAGCTTTCAAAATGAAAATGAAGAAAAAGCAGTAGATCAAACTAGTAAATTCATAGACATCAAACATGAGATAGAATCCGTTTATCAATTAATATCCACTGTTTCAAACGAAATTATTGAACTAAAAAAAATGATGACTCTTTTGACATCTCAATTTGAAACCATAGAAGATACTCTCCAAATTTTCAACGAGTCTATTGATTTAAATAATCAATGCTTTTTGGATATAGATAAAAAATTATATGACTTAACTATTAAAAGATCAAAAAGAGGATTTTGGTCAAGACTTTTTAATAGATATTAGATGTTGCTTATTATTTTATAAACTTTTGCTCCATCTTTTTTTTCTGCATAATAAATTCCTGATATGTCTTCATCAAAATCAGTAGAATACTTTTTAAGATAATTTACATCGCTAAGCTTATAGAATTTAATTGAGTAACTGCATCCTCCTTTTAATTGACAGGGTGTAGATACTAATTGAAATATGCCATAACCAGCTTTTTCTAATTTGTAATAAAGTTGAACAGCATAGTTTTTTGATTTAAACACAGCTAGGTAATAACCCCCACTACTAGCTAACTTTATATCCATACTTTCACTTCCTTTAAGTTTATATAATATCAATATGTAATTAATGTTTATTGTTGTTACAAAAACTTTTATTTTGGAGAGCATAATTATGAAAAACGAACAGGTTTCTAAAGTCCATACCGTGAATTACAATATCTCTGTCATTACATGTACAAACAGGCCTAGATATATGCAAAATGTTTTTGAAAACTACAATCAACAATCCTTTAAGGATAAAGAACTAATTCTAGTTCTCAACAATAATAAAATGAACATGCAGGAATGGACTAGAGAAGCAAAAAAACATGATAATATATCTGTTTTTCAAGTTGATGAGAAAAAAACTTTAGGTTACTGTTTAAACTTTGGTATTGAAAAAGCAAAATATAATATCATTGCAAAATTTGACGATGATGACTATTATGGACCTGAATATCTATCGCAATCAATTAAAGGGTTTAAATATGCAGATGTCATTGGCAAATATACTACATTTGTATATTTTCAAAACACTCAAACTTTAGCCATAAGAAATCCGAAAAGAGATAATAGATATGTTTATCGAATTGAAGGCCCTACCCTCATGTTTAAAAGGGAAATTTTTAATAAAATAAGGTTTGTTGAAAAATCCTTAGGTGAGGATATTCAATTTTGCAAGGATTGTACTAAAAATGGAATCAAAATGTATGCCATTGACAAGTATAACTATGTTTATGTAAGACATGGTCTAATAGATAAGCATGCTTGGAATATTAAAGATGAGCTTTTTATGAAATTGTGTTTGATAATTGGTAAGGTAGATGACTATAAAAAATATATAAATAAAAAGTAATTTTTTATTGCCTTTGTTCAAATTTCACAAGTATGCATATACTGCATAAGATAAATTAGACTCACATATATACAATTATGCTAGGGGGTAAAAAATTGAATAATAAACCTGTAAATAAAATAATAACTAAATTCATAAAAATCAAAACAAAGTTTGCAGGGAAAAAAAATAAGGATATATTTAAAGTAAAATCAAAAGATGATTATCCCGCTATATCAGTTATAGTATGCACAATGAGAGAAAATTCCTTAGATAATGTATTTGAAAATTATAATAGGCAAATACACAAAAATAAAGAAATGATAATAATTCTAAATAATAATAATATAAATAAAAGTATATGGGATGAACAAGTAAAATCTTATAAAAATATAAGTGTATTTCAGCTTGATGAGAATGTAACTTTAGGAAGTTGCCTTAATTTTGGTGTATCTAAAGCGAGGGCTAATATTATAGCTAAATTTGATGATGACGATTATTATGGACCAAAATACCTGTCAAATTCTATTGAAGCTTTAAAATATGCTGATATAATCGGTAAAGCCTCTTCTTTTGTTTATTTTAAAAAAAGTAAAATTCTTGCAATTCGTTCTCCTAAAAATGAAAATAAGTATGTAAAGCACATGGATGGACCTACATTAATAATAAAAAAACACGTTTTCAACAGTGTTAAATTTGCCGATATACCAAGAGGCGTTGATACCAGATTTTCTAAAGACTGCGTTGAAAAGGGCTTTAAAATATATTCTACAAATAGATTCCATCATGTTTATATTAGAAGTGAATTCCCTGACTCTCATACTTGGAAAATTTCTGAGAATGATTTATTGAGAATGTGTAAAAAAGTAAAACAGGATATAGTGGATTTTACTCCTTATGTCGATATATAAAACAGCCAAAAACCGCTAAAAGAATATAATTTATTTTTTAGCGGTTTTTTTATAACCATTCTTATGGATATTAATTTAATCTCCCTATAGAATAGTACTCTATTTCACTTTCTTTAACCTTTTCTAAATCCAAAATATTTCTCCCATCGATTATCATAGGATAGTTCATCCTTTCTTTTACTATGCTTAAATCCATAGAATATATTTCATCCCATTCAGTACATATAATGGCACAATCGCTTTTATCTACAGCATCATATAAATTTTTATAACATAAAATATCCCATTGCATATTTTTCACCTTATCTGTTGCTATAGGATCATAGCATTTTATCCTGGCTTTATTTTTTATCAATTCCTCTATAATAGTTAAAGATGGTGCATTTCTAATGTCATCTGTTTTTGGCTTAAATGCTAATCCTAAAATAGTTATAGTTTTATTTTCAAGCTTTCCGTATTTATTTAATAATATTTTAATTGGAATTAATCTTTGTTTTTCATTTACTCTAATTGCACTTCTAATTATTTTTAAATCGATTCCATGATTTTCACCAATTTTAACTAATGCTTTAGTATCTTTAGGAAAGCAAGATCCTCCAAACCCTATACCTGCTCTTAGAAATTCTGGAGCTATTCTTTTATCTAGTCCCATAGCATAGGCTACAGTTTCTATATTTGCTCCCACCTTAGTACACAAATTCGCTATCTCATTAATAAAGGAAATCTTTGTAGCTAAAAAAGCATTTGATGCATATTTAATAATTTCAGCAGTTTCAGGTAAAGTATAAATAATTTCGCTATTAAAATGCTCATATACTTTTCTCATTATAATTTTACCTTTAGATGAATCACAACCTATTACTATTCTATCACCATTTAAGAAATCATTTAAGGCTCTTCCTTCACTTAAAAATTCAGGATTAGAAACAATATCAAAGTTTTCTTCTGGAACACCTTTCTCACGTAAATGCTTCTTGGTTTCTCTTTGAGTTCCAACAGGAACTGTACTCTTGATTACAATGATTTTATAGCTGGATATTATATTTGAAATTTGATTTACTACTTCATGGACTTGTGTCATATCAATGTTCCAATCGTCTTTTTCAGGTGTGCCTACAGCTATAAAAATTATTTCAGAGTTATTTATACCTTCCGATAAGTCATTAGTAAAAGCAATTCTTTTTTTTTCTAAGCACTCCCTTAGGATCTCTTCTATCCCTTCTTCGTATATACTAGGTATTCCCTTATTTAAATTACCTATTTTATCATCGTCTTTATCTACACATATTACTCTATTACCTAGCTTTGCAAATCCCAATGCAGTTACTAGCCCTACATATCCTGTACCAACAACACATATGTTCATCTATTCACCTTCTCATTTCATATATTAATAACTAATATTTAGTAGTGCGCTAGTTTTAATATATTCTATGAAATAGCTAAGTTTTGTGATAACTTTTGTACACCATAAATCACAAATCCACTTATTATTCATATATTAAAGTAGGATTAAGTAGACGTTTTCATATTCAGCTATTAGAAAATAAATTATTATCCATTTATGTGAAATGTGCAATTTTTTTGTATGTGAGTCTCTTTAATATCTTGTTATTTAGGGGTGTAAAAATGAAAGATAAAAAAAATCCTGTTAATTATATCAAAAAATTAAAGGCTGTTAACAAAGAATATAGTTGTGAGAAAACAATATCTAATAAGAAGAAAAGTAGTCTCAACTTAAATACAAAAAATAAAAAAAAGAAACATATTCCGGGTTCTAAAGTCATTATTATTTGGAGTGATTTTAATACCTTACCTTTTAGCAATAAAAGGCTTACTAAGAGTTGGATAGAAAAAAGAATAGATATTTTTATGAAATTCACTTTGCAAAGTTTAAAAGCTCAAACAAATCAAAATTTTCTAGCTCTAATAAAATATGAAGATAAAACTAATGACATCATCGCAAATATCTTAGATAAGTATCCAAAGCTTCCAGACAATATTAAGTTTATCTCAAAAAGTGAATATGAAAATAAGGTACTCCAAACTATAAAAGGATTTAAATATTTATATCTAGTAAGACTTGATTCAGATGATATGTATCATAAAAGCTTTATACAGCAACTATATGATTTTAATCATCATATATCAACTGAAGCAATTGTTAACCAAAATGGCTATATATATGATTCTATAAAGAAGCTTCTTGCAAAATTCCCTCAAAAATCTCCGAATTACTATACTTTAGTTTATAAAGTAGTTGACTATATAGATGGTAAAAGATACAAAATACCAGGAGGCCATCCAAATGTTATTAAGCTGTTAAAATATGAAACCATCAAAAAACCTAATTATATTAGGCTTGTTCATTCTGTAAACGATTCGTCTACTTTTAGGCTTGCTAATAGAAAAAATATTATAGCTGATAATAAAAAAGCAAAAAAAATACTAAAGGATTTTATGTAGTGCTTAAACATTAAGTAGATATAACTATTAGGCTTTGAAAGGATGTCAAGTATGAAAATTAAGAAAAAAACTAGCTTTACAAAACCAGTAAATAAAAAGATAGCCTCCAAAAACGTCTCTATAATAATAAAAAAAGAGACAAAAAAAGACTTGGAGAAAACTATAAAATCGACTTCTAGTTTAAGTATTTCAATTATAGCCTCTACAAACAAGCCAAAATATATGAATAACATATTTAAAAATTATCAAAGACAAGATTATAACAATAAAGAATTAATAATTATTTTAAATAATAATATAATGGATATAAAACTCTGGAGAAAGGAAGCCGAACAACATGAAAATGTAAAAGTCTTTCAAGTTGATGAAAAAAAGGATCTGTCTGATTGTATAAATTTTGGAGTATCTCAATCATCTGCAGATTTAATAGCAAAATTTGACGATGATGACTATTATGGTCCAAATTATTTAAATGAAGCTATAGAAGCTATTACCTCTACAAAAGCGAGTGTTGTGGGCAAGTCTAAATACTATGCATATTTTGAAGATATTAAAAAGACAGGCCTAAGAAAGAGTGGTGCCGAAAATAAATACACAAATTATATTCATGGTCCAACTCTTGTTATGAAACGAAGTATAATTAAAAAATATAAATTTAAAAACATGAGTCATGGAGCAGATCAGCATTTTTTGAAAGATTGTTTAAAGAATGGCATAAAAATTTACTCAACTAGCAAAAAAAATTTCGTTTATATTAGACATTTATCACTAGAAAACCATACTTGGAAAATTGATAATACCAAATTTATGAAGGGGTTCACACTTCTATCATCAGCTAAAGGATACAAATCATATGCAGACATTTAAATTTTTATCTATATAGTCAATACATTGGAGGAATATAAATGAAATGGATAATTAAAAATCCTTCTCCTACAGATTATAGACAAAATAAATGGGGTGACTATCATATAGGTAGGTGTCTCACAAAATATTTAACTAGACTTGGAGAAAAAGTAGAAACTGATTATTACACTGATTGGTATAATAAAAAAAAGTCTGATGTAGTGCTGGTTCTTAGGGGTAAATACCCTTATAAGCCGAATAAGAACTCTAGTATCAATATAATGTGGAACTTTGGCCATCCTGAGGACGTAACAAAAAAAGAATATGAAGCATACGATATAATTTTAATTGCATCAAAACATTATTCTAGTATTTTAAAAAAACAGTTAAACAAGCCAGTATTTCCATTCTTGCTTTGCACTGATCATGAGGAATTTTATAATAAAAATACAGACTTAGAAAGAAAGGGTTTTATCTTTGTAGGTAATACTCGTGGAGTAAAAAGAGACTGTGTCCTTTGGGCAATAGAGTACAAATTACCACTTAAGGTATGGGGAAGAGGTTGGGAAAAGTTCATAGATAAAAAATATATCGTGGATGAATATATAGCTAATGAAAAGCTTGTAAATTTATATTCTAAAGCTAAAGTCACTCTAAATAATCACTGGCCCGATATGTTAGAGTATGGATTTATTAATAATAGAGTTTTTGATGCTCTAGCTTGTGGATTGCCAGTAATATCTGATTATAGTGAAGAACTGTATAACTTATTTCCAAAAGAGATTTTGTATTATAACAACAAAAAGGAATTTAAAAAATGTATTGATGAAATAAATCTTAATTATCCATCTGTAATAGAAAAAGTCAATAGGGCATCTGAGATAATTATAAATGAATACACCTACGAAAAAAGAGCTACAAAATTAATCCAATTAGTAAAGAATTTTAAAATAAATAATTAAAGACTTTAGAAGTGTGGGGAGAGGATTATATGGTAGCTGGAGCATCTAGCATATTAAGTATTTTGTTCATAATAACCGTAGGTTTTATACTTTCAAAAATTGGGTGGCTAGACAATAAAATTGGAGAAGCTTTTTCTAAAATTGTCATTAATATCTCCCTACCATCACTTATGATAATAAATATTTCTAAAGAGTTTAGCATTAACACTTTTTCACAATATAAATTTGGAATTATAATCGCCTTTACTTGTATAATTATTTCTTACTTTATTAGCTATATTATTGGAAAAATCACTAAAATCAATAAAACTAAGCTAGGAATTTTTTGTGCTTTATTTACCTTCTCAAATACTATCTTCATAGGTTTACCTGTTAATATAGCCATACTTGGAGAGGAAAGTATACCTTTTGTACTACTATATTACTTTGCTAACACAACCTTATTTTGGACACTAGGCTTGTATAATATCAAAAAAGCAACAAACAACCATATTTCTGAGGTTAGAGAATTTCATATTATAAAAAAGGTGTTTTCTCCTCCTTTACTTGGTTTCTTAATTGGTATAGGAATAGTACTATTAAATATAAAATTACCTATTTTTCTTGCCGACGGATTAAAATATATAGGTAATTTAACTACACCTATGTCAATGCTTTTTATAGGAATGATAATTAGCTCGTTAAATCTTAAAAACATTAAATTTGATTTATACAGCTATCTTATAGTAATAGGAAAGTTTTTTATTAATCCACTTATGATTTTTTTGCTCTTGAAAATTTATGATTTCCCAGCTTTAATGCAGAATGTTTTCATCCTTGAATCTGCTATGCCTATTATGGCACAAATAGCTGTTGTGGCTAAGCATTATGATAATGAGTCTGAATATGCTTCATGGCTTATTACCTTTACCACTATAGCTAGTATTATTATTATTCCTTTTTACACCTTAATGCTTATTTAGTAAAGCACATTACTTTCTAATATGCTTTTAGAAGGTAATGTGCTTTTATTTATAAAATCTCCCCATTCCTTAAAATCTGTTTTGTTTTAAGGTTCCAATTAATCAGAGTATCATACCAATTTACTGTTCTTGTAGTTGGATCATCCCAATCCAATGATTTTTCTTCTAATTTTTCCCATATTTCTTTTGCAGCATCTTCAACATTATATTTAGTCTTGAATCCTAAAGCTTTATTAATTTTATCAAAATTTACTCTATAGGACCTTTTGTCAGTATCTCCATACCAGATAAATTTAAATGGCTTTTCAATACCCTTACAAATTCTTTCTCCTAACTCCAATATTTGAATATTTAAATCGTTTGAGCCAATATTGAATATCTCCTTGTTAACTTTAGCCTTATCTCCTTCCATTACTGCAATGAATGCTCTGGCTGTGTCCTTTACATATATATGAGGTCTCCACTGTGTTCCATCTCTTAGAAGATTAAAATGACCATACTTATAATAAGCACCTACCATCCCATTTACAACTAAATCAAACCTCATTCTGTGGGAATATCCAAAAACCGTAGCCTGCCTTAAGGCTGTAACACAGAAGTTTTCATCACCTAATGGTAAAATTCCCTTCTCAGCTAAATAATTAGCTTCTGCATATGTTGTCAAAGGATTTACATTAGAACTTTCTGTCAGTATTCCATCTTGAAATCCATATACACTACAGGAACTAGCTAATATATATCTTTTGACTCCTGATAATTTTGCTAAATGTGCCACTCTACATCTACCAAGATAGTTTATATCTAAAGTCTTTTGCTTATCTAGCTCACCTGAAGGATCATTAGATATTGCTGCTAAATCCATTACAGTATCCACATCCTCAAAAATTTCTTTTCTTACGTCTCTAATATCTTCTTTAATAAGTTCTATTTTATTCTCAATTTCTGAAAGTGGTTTCTCACCAAAAAATAATCTATCTACAACCTTAACCTCATATCCTTTTTCTAGTAATAATCTAACTAAGGTAGAGCCTATATACCCTGCCCCTCCTGTTACAAGCACCTTGCTCAAAATCATCACTCCCTTTGGACTCTCAATACAGTATTAGGTTGCTATCCATACCTAAAACAAAGCTGTTTGCCTTTTTCTGAGAATTGTTGGAAGTAATAGTACTATTACTTCCAACAATACTAGAATCAACTACATGGCTAACTTTTGATATTAGGCATTTATCTAAAATAATACTACTCTCAATTTGAGAATCTATAATCTTTACACTATTCATAATAGAAGTGTAGGGGCCAATATAGGAATTTTCGATAATTGTGTTATTTCCAATGATTGCAGGACCTCTTACTATACTATTATAAATTTTTGAATTTTCTCCTACAAAAATATTGCCCCAGGTTTTGCTTTTTTCATCAATTAGTCCATTAATATTAGATTTTATTTTGCTTAATTTATAATTATTAGCATAAAGTATATCTCCTGGAGTACCAAGGTCTATCCATAAGGATTTTAAAATTTTATAAGTCACTTTATAGCCATTGTATAAAAGCCAATTTATGCTATCGGTAATCTCAAATTCTCCTCTCCAAGAAGGACCTATTTCTTTGCAGCCTTTAAAAATATTGCTATCAAAAATATAAATTCCCGTAATAGCTAAATTTGTTTTGGGATTCTTAGGTTTCTCCTCAAGGTTTAAAACCTGATCTTCCTTTACTTCTGCAACTCCATATTTATGAGGTTCTTCTACCTCATAAAGAAGAATACTACAGCTACTGGATGTATGGTAAAAGTCTTTTATTAGACTTGTTAAATTAACCTCATAGAAATTATCTCCTAAGATTACAATGAAGTCATCATCCTTAACAAACCTTTCAGATGCAAGGACTGCATCTGCCAATCCTAATGGCTCATTTTGATAGATAAACTCATAGCTTATATCCTTATTCTCATATTCCTTAAGGACATTCTTAAATATATCTTCCTTGCCGTTAATAACTATACCTATTTCTGTTATGTTTGCCTTTACTAAAGAATCTATAATATGAAAAATAATAGGTCTATTTGCAATTGGTATAAGCTGTTTAGGCATGGAATAGGTTATAGGCCTTAGTCTAGTTCCTAATCCTCCACACAATATAACACCCTTCATTTACATCCCTCCAAAATCAATTTTAAATCATATTATTGTACTGCTGTCTAAGTTCCCATAAAATAGTTGTAGTATCAATTTCTATATCATTAAAAGAAATAGGTGTATCCATTTTAACTGGCTTTACAATTTTAGCTCCTTTAGCTAAACCTATAGGAAGAATATTTTCTCTCTTTATTATGTCAGCCTTGTCAATGAGTCCATAATAGCTATATCCTCCTATGCTATCCAGAGTATCTCCTGGAAATAAATCTTTTTTAGCTACAGTTATTACATCAGCTACTGGTTTTCCTATAGGCTTTATGGTAGAATCTCCGTCTATGACAGCTCTTATTATTCCTATTGCCATTTCAAAGGAACATAAATGATAAGGTCGATAAAATAAATAATTAGGTCCCTCTCCCATTTTATAATATTGTAAATCTTTTATTATTCTAGGGTGTGAGGTAGTAGCAACAATATAAACTCCTCCGCTAGGCTCTACATCAAAAACAATATCTACGATTCCCTTGGATGACAGTATGCCTCCTGTTTCTTTTGTTGTCAAGACATTAGCCGCTGTATTCAAAGTAGAACTTGGCAAGTGCATCCCTCTAACATCGGGTACTAAGCCCGTTGCATTTGAAACTATTGCCATCTCTATGCTCATTTTGCTACCATCAGTAAAAGAGCTTATCTTATAGGGACTCTGCTCTGCCTTATCAGCCCATTTTTTAACTGTTGTAGGATTAGCATGCCTATCATAAAATTTCTTGAATTTTCCTGCAGCAATAACATCTAATCCAAGGAGTTTAACATAACGATAAAGTCCCATTATTACTCCAGGTTCATCCCCTTCTTGATCACTATATATTACCCCTTTAGTTTCTGCGATTTTATTAAGAACCGGACCTATTGTCACATCCATTTCGGGATTTGATATAAAATGCTTATTATTGTTTAGTGTTGCAAAGCCTAAGCTCGCTCCAGTCATTACATCTCCTGTGCAATCAACTATTATATCTGCTTCTGTTTCAGCTAGGAGTAAGGGATTAGACACTATACCAATTTTCCCTTCTTTTACTGAGTTATTCAATTCCAAGCTATGGTTACAAATCTTACCTGTTATATTTATTCCTATTTGATTAACTACTTCTTCAGCTTTTCTTACATTTCTATTACCGATAGCAATTACTTTGATTCCTTTCATTAAGCTAATTTGATTTATTAACCCTCTTCCAATGAATCCTGTTCCTGCTATTGCAACTTTTATAGGATTCTTTTCCTTATCTCTTTCATTAAGCTTATCTATAATATGTTGAGATACCATTGATTTAACCTCCCATTATAGGTTCAAATTTAAAAATTATCTATATGCATTAAAAGCTAAATACATTTTTGAAAGTCTTTGACTGTTCCCCATTTTTTATCTTGCTCCGATAATATAATATCTGTTGATGTGTCTATGGGCCATTCTATTCCTAGTTCAGAATCGTTCCAAATTATTCCCTGTTGATCTGATGGAACATAATAATCAGTACATTTATATTCAAAAATAGCAAAATCAGAAAGAACATAAAATCCATGTGCAAATCCTTCTGGTATATATAGCATTTTTTTATTATTTTCTGATAATACTATTCCATACCATTTCCCATAAGTCTTTGAACCTACCCTTAAGTCTACTGCAACATCGTAGACTTGACCATTTACTACTCTAGTCAACTTTCCTTGAGGCCTTTTGTGTTGGAAGTGCAATCCTCTTAGTACTCCCTTCTTAGAATAAGATATGTTGTCTTGAAGAAAACTTTTATAGATACCAATATTCTTAAACTCAGCTTCATTATATATTTCAGAAAAATAACCTCTATTATCAATAAATACTTTTGGTTCAATAATATAAAGTCCCTCTATATCAGTATTTATTATATTGAACTTAGCCATTCCAAACCTCCTAATTCATTTAAAATACTTCTAACCCTTTTGTAATTCATTATATGAATTAGCCTATTATCTGATACTTTTAATTGCTCTATTGCCTGGGTAATAGTCAAATAGCGACATACGCTCTTTTTGTTCTTACTTTTTTTGATTTTTTGTATTAATATGTAAATAGATATGCAGAATCTTGTAGTTATTAGGCTTTTCTAGACAATCATATTGCCGAAATATTTGATTTTCTGCAAGTAGCTTATGTGGTGGCTCAATAAAAAAACCTTAACTCTTAGTGAGTCAAGGTTTCATTAACTTCTTATATAATCTTTTATTCTATTTCCCTAATTTAATCTTTAATTTTTCTAGCATATCAACAGTCATTGATGATAAGTTATATTTTGGATTCCAGCCCCACTCTTCACGTGCCGCACTATCATCTAATGAATTTGGCCATGAATCTGCAATGCTTTGTCTTATTGGGTCAACATCATAATCCATTACAAAGTTTGGAATATGCTTTTGAATTTCAGCACATACATGCTCTGGAGCAAAACTCATAGCAGAAACATTGAAAGCATTTCTATGAACCAGCTTAGATGGATCTGCTTCTGCAAGCTGAACAATAGCATCTATAGCATCTGGCATATACATCATGTCCATATATGTCCCTTCTGCTATAAAGCTAGTATATTTTCCTTTTTCAATTGCATCATAATATATATGTACAGCATAATCTGTAGTTCCTCCACCTGGAAGAGCTTCATAAGAGATAAGTCCGGGAAATCTAACTCCCCTAGTATCAACACCATATTTTTGGAAATAATAATCACACAATAATTCTCCTGATACCTTTGTAACTCCATACATAGTAGTTGGTCTTTGTATTGTATCTTGTGGTGTGTTATCTGCAGGCGTAGATGGTCCAAATGCTGCAATAGAGCTAGGTGTGAATACTGATATACCTGTTTCTCTTGCAACTTCTAAAATATTGAACAATCCACCCATGTTTATTTCCCAAGTAAGAGTTGGATTTTTCTCTCCAACTGCAGAAAGTACAGCTGCAAGGTTAATTACTGTGTCGACATTATGTTTTTTTACTACATCTGCGATTTGCTGTGCATTAGTTACATCAACAAGCTCAAATTTACCAGATTCAATAAGCTTTTCAGCTCCAGCTTTTCTACTTCTGCTACTAGCAATTACATTATCCTCTCCATAATGCTTTCTTAAATACATAACTAATTCCGTACCTATTTGACCTAAAGCACCAGTAACTAAAATTTTTTTCATGCTTGCACCTCCGTTATTTGGCTAACAATCATTATTATTACATGTTTTACTCATAATATTTGGTTTAATTAATGGAAATAGTGATAATACCTAATAATTATGAGCTCTTCGATAATTATATCACAAAAGTATTTAAACTTTAATATTATTAATTATTACACTTTTTTTATATTATAGTAATTTCACATAGATAATAGTTAATACATGTATATAAATAAAATATGAGCAGAAAAATTTCTGCTCGTATTTTATTTATTATATATTTACTTAATTAAATCTTTTATTCTATTGAGTACTGCAGCCATTTGTGCCCTAGACATTTTCTCACTTGGTCTAAAGGTTTTATCCTCAAATCCCTTAAAAATACCTAAGCTATTCATCTCAATTATTGAATTGTATGACCATCCGTTTTTAACATCAATAAATGGATTTTTATTATCTATAATAGTGTTTTCATCTTTCTCGATGATTCTGCTTAATAAAGTTGCCATTTGCTCTCTGGTTATATGTTGCTCAGGATCAAATTTATTACCACCCATACCTTTAAAAATATCCTTATTTGCAGCTATTTGAACTTCTCTATATGCCCAATGATTTTTAGAAACATCATCAAACTTTATTTCCTCAGGCACATTTATTTCTTCCAATTCTAATGCTCTAACTAAAGTAACTGCCGCTTGTGCTCTTGTTATAATTGAATTAGGAGAAAAATTTACATTTGATGTTCCTTTCATCCATCCTATACCAACTATTGAAATTATATCATCCTTTGCCCAGCTCTCTTGTATATCTGAAAAATACTTACTATTAAGCCATAATTTATAATAATCCCATGTGCTAGGCAGCTCCTGGCCTAAGGACCAGCTACCTGTGCCTTTTAAATTATATTTATGAACTAATTGCAGCTTGTCCTTAATAGAATCCTCATTTTCATACCATATAGTATAACTTCCAGCAGACAATATTTTCCCATTAACAAGTATTTTCTCATCATTTTCATTAATTGTAAAAGTTGCATATGGTGACATAGTTGTTTTATCAAAATATTTCTTCCCATTGTAAGCTTTAATTACCGAATCAACTCTTGCTAAACTTATACCTGTACCGCCTATGGCTTCACTTTCGGACCAATATCTACCAAAAAAAGGTATGCCTAACACTATCTTTTCAGGACTCACTTGGCCTAGTGCATATTTTATTGAGTTTTCCACAAAGGCTTTGCTTGCCACAGGACCAGGTTTACTTCCATAGTAGCTTTCATCATAGGCCATTATCATTAGATAATCACAATGTTTTGCCAGTGATTTATAGTCATATGAACCGTGCCAGCCAGTAGTAAATCCTCTAGGATTCGCAGCTACTGCCACAGAAACCTCTTTTCCTAGAGGTAGCTTACTTTTAATAAGCCTAACAAAGTCAGTATAATTCTCCTTATCAGCTTCAGTTACGTTTTCAATATCTATGTTGACCCCATCTAGATTATATTTTTTTACTGCCTCAACTACTTCCTGGGCTAGTTTTTCTCTATTTAATAATGCAATTCTACCTAATTCTCTATTCCAATGGTTGCTTATAAAGGGAACTACCTTAATATTTTGATTATGCATGCTTTTTATAAATTTAGTATCTATTAAACTAGTAATCTTTAAACTCCCATCCTGGTTTATATCAAAATAACTAGGAGAGACTACATTTAATGAACTATTAGTATTTTCAACAAGTTTTATTTGGCTATTTACATCTCCAAAATATAAATAACTCATATTAAATCTATTAATTTCGGCTTGTCCCTCTTCTGGTTTAATAAAAATAACAGATACAATCATTATTATAACTAATGATACAATTGCGAACAATAATTTTTTTCCTTTCATATAACCCCTCCTTACTATACCTTAAAGGAACAGCTAGAGGAATTCAATGAACAAATTATGTCAACTAAATTCGCATGTATATTATCAACTTTTTGCAATAAATCAAAAAACTCATCCTTGAAGCAATAGATGAGTTTTTATATTATAGGAAGTGAACATATATGGTTAATCTCAATAAATATTAGTAAAAGTCTTTACTACATTTGTTTCAATATACGTTGTAAAAACTCCTTGGTACGTTCTTGGGTTGGATTATTAAAAATTTGCTCTGGAGTTCCTTCTTCTGCAATAACTCCATTATCCATAAATACAACACGGTCAGACACTTCCTTAGCAAATCCCATTTCATGAGTAACTATTAACATAGTAAGTCCTGTTTCAGCAAGTTCTTTCATGACCTTAAGAACTTCACCTACCATCTCTGGATCAAGAGCTGACGTAGGTTCATCAAATAGCATAACATCCGGTTCCATTGCAAGTGCTCTAGCAATAGCAACACGCTGTTTTTGACCACCAGATAACTGCTTTGGATTTGCATTTATAAATCCTTCCATTCCAACAGTTTTTAAATACTTCATGGCTATCTGCTCTGCTTCTTCTTTTGAACGTTTAAGCACCTTCATCTGACCAACTATACAGTTATTTAAAACATTGTGATTATTGAACAGATTAAACTGCTGAAATACCATACCTAATTTTGTCCTATATCCATATATATCGTGCTTATCATCTAATATATTTTCACCATTATATATTATTTCCCCACTACTTGGCTTTTCTAATAGATTGATACAACGAAGTAATGTTGATTTGCCAGAACCAGATGAACCAATAATGCAAACCACTTCTCCTTTATTTACTGAAAAATTAATATCCTTTAACACTTCATGGGTTCCGAAGGATTTGCTTAAATGTTGTATGTTAATTACCTTTTCCATATTTACCCTCCTGTCCCTAATATTTAGTCCTGTCTTTATTTTGTACCTTGCGAACTATGTCCTCGGGTCTTTCTACTTGCATTTGATTTCCTGCCATGATGTAATTAGCTGGACCATCCATTTTTTTCTCAATCAAACGTAATATTCTAGTGACGGTAAAGGTCATTACTAAATATATAATACTTGCCACAAAGAAGGGTTCGAAAAACTTAAAGGTACTACCTGCAATTGATTTTGTTTGGAAAAATAACTCTGTTACAGTTATTACATTTAGTACTGAGGTATCTTTAATATTGATTACAAACTCGTTACCGGTTGCTGGTAAAATGTTTCGGATTACTTGTGGCAATACTACATTAGTCATTGTTTGAACATGATTCATGCCTAGAGCATGAGCAGCTTCAAACTGTCCTCTATCTATTGAAATAATGCCTCCTCGAACTATTTCTGACATATAGGCACCTGTATTAATAGATACGATGAATATTGCTGCAGCTATTGGGTCCATACGTATCCCAAATGCTTGAGCAGAACCATAATATATTACCATTGCCTGCACTATCATAGGTGTACCTCTGAAAAATTCTATATAAATAGATAGAACAGTATTTATAACTTTAAGATATCTTCTTTTTATTCCTTTCTCGGGTATTGGTATAGTTCTTATAATACCAACTAATAATCCTATAATAAGACCTGCAATAGTACCTATAATAGAAATTAGAAGCGTCATACCAGCTCCACGAACAAACATTGGCCAATTGTTTACAGCGATTTTTACTACGGATTCAAAGCTCATATTTTTACCTCCTCAAATAAAATTATGAAACTGACTATCTTATAGTGAAGTCAGTTTCAAAACATGATTATTGAGCTGCTGGTTGATTTTTTATAGCATTATCCATAATGCTCTGACGTTCTTCCTCTGATATACCTGCTAATATCTCATTTATCTTTTCAGTTAATTCACTACCTTTTACAAGGCCTACAGCAATTGCTGTATCTTCATCTGATGTAACAAAACCATCACTAAATTCTACGAATGTAAAGTTTTCGTTTGCAGATGAAGCGCTAACCCCCTCTGGGCGCTCTGAAACATATCCATCTATAATGCCAGATTCAAGAGCGACTCTCATTGCTGGAAAATTGTCCATTGCAGTTTCTTTTATTACTCCTTGAATTTGATCTATTACTGTATAATGGAAAGTATTTAATTGAGCTGTTATTCTTGCACCATTAAAATCTTGAATAGAAGTAGCTCCTTCATAGCTTCCACCTTTTTTAACAACCATAACTAAATCTGATTTATAATAATTATCTGAAAAATCTATAGACTCTGCTCTTTCTGCTGTTGGAGACATTCCAGCTATTATTGCATCTATTGTACCAGAAGTTAATGCTGGTAAAAGTCCATCCCATTCGGTTTTAACAATAACTAATTCTTTGCCCAATCCTTCAGCAATTCTTTTAGCTATTTCCACATCATATCCACCTGCATATTCTGGATTACCTTCAATTTTAACACCACCATTTGAATCATCCATTTGAGTCCAGTTAAATGGTGCATATCCTGCTTCAAGACCTACCTTAAATGTTCCTGCATCAGTTGTTGATGGATTTTTACTATTTGATCCACATCCTGTCAATAGCACTACAGCTAATAAAGCTAATGCCATTAATATTGAAACTTTTTTCCTAATAACTACACCATAATTAAAACTAAATCCTTTCATAATATCTCCTCCTGTTTTAAGTTAAATTAAGTGAAGTGGTAAAAGAGAAGAGTTCATCAAAATAAAAAAGACTCTGGGCCTTCACTCAGAGTCTTACACACAAAAATAAAAAATAATATGTGTACTAATTTGAATGATAGCTCTCCACAAATAACTTTGTGACAGTTCCGCACATATTCTATGCAAAACCAACTATACAACCTTAAAGCATCAGTTGTATGTTTCGGCAATATTTCCTTTCATATAGCTTCACAGTGCTTACCTCCACTATATTACTATTAAACATTGCACCTCTACCTACAAAATATTCACTTTTTTACTATTATGGACTATATCTATATATATGTCAAGCTGTTTTTGCAATAATTATTATGTTTTAGACATTTTTCTACAAAACAAATGACAACTTGCAGCAATTTTGTTTCTTATAATTAATACAGCTTGCTTAGTTCAACAGATAATTTTGCTGCTAGTCTAGCATTGTTGTATACTAACTGAATGTTTGAATCTAAGCTTTTTCCAGCAGTTATTTCTTTTACCTTAGAAAGTAGGAAAGGCGTAGCTTCTTTGCCTTTTATTCCATTGTTATCTGCTTCCATTAAGGCATTCTCTATAGCTTTGTTTATCTCTTCATAGCTCATTTCATATTCATATGGTATTGGATTTCCTATTACTAAACCACCCTTTAGCTGTAAGTCCCATTTTGCTTTTATTGCCTTTGCCAGCTCTATTTCAGAGTCTACTTTATAATCTACCTTATAACCGCTCTTTCTAGTATAAAAAGCAGGAAATTCATCTGTTCCAAAGCCAACTACTGGAACGCCTTGGGTTTCAAGATACTCTAATGTAAGACCAATGTCTAATATGGACTTTGCTCCTGCACACACTACAGCCACATTTGTATTTGATAGCTCTTGCAAATCGGCAGAAATATCAAAGGTTTCTTGTGCCTGCCTATGAACACCACCAATACCTCCAGTAGCAAATACCTTTATACCAGCCATAGCTGCTATTATCATAGTTGCAGCTACAGTAGTAGCGCCATTCATTTCTTTAGCTATAATAAAAGGTAAATCTCTCCTACTAGCTTTTACTATATTTTTTCCTTTTCCTAAAAGCTCTAGCTCATCTTCATCTAGCCCAACTACTAGCTTCCCATTTATTATTGCTATAGTTGCTGGAATTGCTCCATTATCCCTTACTATCCTTTCAACTTCTCTAGCAGTTTTTATATTTTCCGGATAAGGCATTCCATGAGATATAATTGTTGATTCTAAAGCTACTACAGGGTCACCATTTTTTAATGCAGATTCTATTTCTGGTTTTATGGATAAATATTTATTTAACATTTCTATCACTCCTCACTTTTTCTAATAATTTTTCAGCAGATATATTAGGGTTAATTGTATTTTCATGACTTAAGGCCATTTCAGCTGCTGACATGGAAAAAACTATTGTTTCATCAATATCCATATTGTTAATATAGCAATATAATAGGCCTGCCATAAAAGCATCTCCTGCTCCTGTAGCATTTACTACTTTAATAGCTGTAGCATCTACATGTTTTTCTATATGCTGGTCTTTGTAGAATACGCCCTTACTTCCTAAGCTAATAAATACTCGCTTTACTCCTTTATTTATCAACACTTCAGCAGCTTTTCTTAATTCATTGTCTCCACTAATTTTAATACCTGTCAATTCCTCTGTTTCATAAATATTAGGCTTAATAGTGTGAAAGTAACCAATTAACTCACTTACTTTTCTTGCCTTGGTTATAGACACAGTATCCATAAAAAAAGTCTTATGTCTAAAATTGTTTAAAAGATATTCAATCACACCTTGGGATAAATTTGTATCTATAACTATAGCAGATGAGTTCTCAATAATATGAGATTTTGATTTAATAAAGTCAATATTTAACTCGTTAATAATATCCATATCTGAAATGGCCACTTTCATATCACCATTTCCGTCTAATATTGATAAATAAGATGAAGAAGGAGAATTTTTTAAAACTAAGCAGTTTTCAATGTCTACCCCAGCAGTTCTACATTCAATTGTTATTTTTTCACCATATAAATCGTCTCCAAATGCTGATATCAATTTAGTTTGAATTCCTAGTCTAGATAGGTTTTCTGCAATATTTCTCCCTACTCCCCCAGCAGATACCTTGACTTTCCCAGGATTAGAATCCTTAAATCTAAGCTCCTCAAATGAAAATCCTTGGATGTCTACATTAGCCCCACCAATCACTGTTACATATTTATTGTCACCTAGTACATATCCCTTGCCTTTTATATAGCCTTTTTTAACCAAATTAGCAATATGCACTGCAACTGATGATCTTGCAATTCCTAATGTATCAGCAATCTCCTGCTGAGATATCATTGAATTTTGCTTTATCATTGAAAGAATTTCTTTTTCCCTTGAGGTCATCACGTCACCAACCTTTGTTTATATACTAAACTTTTGTTTATTATATGTTATCAGAACACAATAAAAAAAGCAACAAAAAAAATAGTAGTAAATACTTAAATCTAGTATTTACTACTATTTTTATAATAATATATAAAAATCACAAAATTTATGATAGCTATGAAAGTTTTGCTTGATCATAAAACTAAGCTTAAATAGTTTTAGGATATTGATTCCATGAAATTATTGTCCACAGCATTTCTTATACTTTTTACCGCTGCCACATGGACAAGGTTCATTCCTTCCTATCTTCTTTTCTTTTACGATTACTTTAGATGCTCTATATTCCTTTGTTATTTCCTTCCTCTTTTCCTTGCTTAAGATTTCTTCCCACTCTGGAAGCTCGTAAAGCCAAGGTGCCTTAGCATTTAGCATATTGAAATATAGTTTTTCAAAATCTATCTCTAATTTAACATCACTATTTTCTTCAAGTTTTTCTATTTCAACGGGGTTTATTAAGCTTGTATTTATTCCATCTATAAAGCCTACAAATGTAGTAGAATCCAGATTGTATTTGTCTGAAAGCTCTTCAATGCTACCAGTTAAAATATTTTCTTTACTTTCTAGTATGCTCTTATATACATTTTTTTCTTTATCTAAATAAATGCTCCAAAATTCATTATATTCTTTTTGGTCTCTTTCTTCATATGCTATATTTGTCCATTCTTTATATAAACTCATGTTTTAGTCCTCCTCTATTTAGCTGCTTACTAAGCTAATTAGTATCAACTCTAAGATTAAATCAAATCAACCTTAAACAGCCTTAGTTTAATTAGCCTAGTAAGCTTATGTTATTATATTTAATTAGAATTCAGCTGAATTTACTGTTCTAGGAAAAGGAATAACATCTCTAATATTACTCATTCCTGTTAGATACATAATAGCCCTTTCAAAGCCTAAGCCAAAACCTGCATGCTTAGTTCCACCATATTTTCTTAATTCTAAATACCACCAGTATTCTCTTTTATCAAGATCCATTTCTTCCATTCTTTTTTCTAGAATTTCCAATCTCTCTTCTCTTTGGCTTCCACCAATTATTTCGCCTATTCCTGGTACTAATAAATCCATTGCTGCAACTGTTTTGTTATCATCATTTAATCTCATATAAAAAGCCTTTATATCCTTTGGATAATTAATTACAAATACAGGCTTTTTAAATACTTCTTCAGTCAAATATCTTTCATGCTCTGTTTGAAGATCGCATCCCCATTCTACAGGATACTCGAATCTATCTTTAACTTTTTCTAGCAACTCAATTGCCTCAGTATAGGTAATGCTGCCAAAATCTGAATTTACTATATTAGTTAATCTTTCAATTAAGCCTTTATCAATAAAGGAGTTGAAAAACTCCATTTCTTCAGGAGCATTTTCTAAAACATATTCAATTATATATTTTAGCATATCCTCAGCTAATTCCATATCATCCTTTAAATCTGCAAAAGCTATTTCTGGCTCTATCATCCAAAACTCTGCAGCATGTCTTGCAGTATTTGAGTTCTCTGCTCTAAATGTAGGACCAAAAGTATAAACATTTCTAAAAGCTAATGCATAGCTTTCTGCTTCTAGCTGACCGCTTACAGTTAAATTTGTTTCTTTTCCAAAAAAATCCTCAGTGAAATCCACTTTTCCACCTTCAGTTTTAGGCACATTTAAAAGATCAAGAGTAGATACTCTAAACATTTCTCCTGCACCTTCTGCATCACTTCCTGTTATTATAGGTGTGTGTACATAAACAAATCCTCTTTCTTGGAAAAATTTATGAATAGCATATGCTGCCAATGATCTAACCCTAAATACAGCTGAAAATGTATTGCTTCTAGGTCTTAAATGAGCAATAGTCCTCAAGTATTCCATACTATGTCTTTTCTTTTGTAATGGATAATCTTGGCTAGAGACACCTTCTAGTTCAATTTTTTCAGCTTTAATCTCGAAAGGTTGCTTGGCATTAGGAGTTTCTACTAATGTTCCCTCTATTGATAAAGCTGAGCTAATCGGATATTTTGATACTTCCTCAAAATTTGATAAGCTTTCGTCAAATACGATTTGAATGTTCTTGAAAAAGCTTCCGTCATTAATTTCTATAAACCCAAATGATTTAGAACTTCTGATAGTTCTTACCCACCCAGATATTTTAACAGTTTTATCTAGGTAATCATGTTGCTGTCTGTAAATGTCTTTTAATAAAGTATAATCCATACTACTTCCTCCTTTTCATTAACTCATAAGAATTTATATTTATAGTTTTGAAGCAATAAAAAAAGCCTATTCTCCCATAAAGGGACGAAAGGCTATATTTCGCGGTACCACCCTAATTGTCACATAACATGACCAACTCTTTAACAGTACTTATTTAAATACTGCTCGCTAATAACGGTTCGATTCCGTCTAAGCCTACTCTTTTACAATTTCGGTTAGAAACTCTGAGATGTTCTTCAATATAGATTTCGTGTCGAACTCCCACCATCGTCGACTCTCTTTGACTACCTTCTATATCTACTCTTCTCTTCATTGCTTTTGATTTGTTTTATTTACCAGTATTATAATATTTATGCCCTATTTTGTCAAATATTATTTTGGAAAATATTTATTAGTAGTGTCCTATTATAATACTTCTGAATAAAATTTAATAAGTATTTATTTTTTAAACTTTTCTATGTAACTCAGTATTATTCAAATTCTAATTGATAAAGGAGATATTTAAATGGAAGTATCGAAGAATAATAAATTGCTACACAAAAATAAGATAGCTTTAAGCCTAAAGGATTATGATGGTAGATCATGCAATCCAGTAAACAAAAAAATTAGAGATAAGTATTACAAATCCGAAAATATAAAAAGAAGAAACAAAAAATCCATAGCCTCAAAAAATAATGAGAGGGAGAATAATGCTATTTCAATAATTATTGTAATAGATAGCGATAATATGTTAGATAAAGTATTTGAATATTATTATCATCAACTGTATAAATATAAAGAAATGATCCTAGCATTAATAAGTACTTCTTGTAATGCTGATAAGTGGCTTGATAAATCAAGACAACACTCTATGATAAGAATTTATATACTTAATTATTTGAACTCTGACGAATGCATTGATTATTGCATTGAACGTGCAATATATAAAAATAAACAAATACTACAAGAAGGTATCAATTTTATCTAATATATTTCTATCAACTTCTTCTTCAAATTTCCTTGCAAATAAATGCCTTGATTTAATTAATAAATTATAATCTGAGGCAGTAAGGATCTTGGGATGTGGGGGATTGTCTATCCAATGTAATGTTTTTTTGTTTATATTTGACCAATCAATATATCTTAAGTTATTGTTAATTACATTCTTAGAAAAGCCAGAGTTCATTATAACAGTCTGAAATATCTGCTCATCTGAAAATCTTGTGTATCTATAGAAATTAATTATCTCTTTATTATTATCTATATAATCCAAAACATATTCTAAGCATTGTCTAGTTAATGACCACCACTGAGAACCATGATACGGTTTTAAACCTTTTATGAACTTTCTTTTTACTCCCATTGCTTTCATTTCAAGTTCATATTTGTCTTTCCTCATAATATTATTATCATAATCGTAATAGTATTCAATCCTATCCATACCTCCATCTTGTAGTTCTTTAGTAGGGAACGGATCAAAGTGAATAAACTCTTTTCCCCTTCTTTTTTTAAAGTAATCTGCAATATATCTGTTGCTTTTAATTGGATAATCTAGCCCGCTCAGCAATGATATATATTCAATATCTTTATGATTTTTTAACATTTCTCTAAGTCCAATCAGAGTAGCTTCTACAAGGCTAAAACCTCCCCAATTAGCTACAATATTATTCTTAATGAACTTTACATCTTTTTTATCTGCTAAAGCTTCATAAAAATCCAATTCTTTAGTCTTTTTATCTAAGTGTATATATATGACAGAGTCACTTACATATAGCCTATTAACAAGTCTTTTTAGCTGATTAGGGCTTTTATGTGCCAATATTAAATAGCCAATCTTCATCAGATCACCTCGATTGTTTATTTTGGTTTCTTTTAATATTGTATGCAACTACTCATTTTATTCTATTAGACTTAGATGATTTTTTTAACATACTTAATATTAAGTACGTATTATGTTAATACGAATACATTGTTTTAATAAATATTACTAGGCGAGGTGAAAGTTTGAAAAATACTAGTAAAATATTGTCTAAGTCCATAAAATATAAACTAGCGAATGCAAAAAAAAACAATCCTGTAAACAAAAAAATTAATGCTTCTAAAACCGACAAAAATATTGGAGATAATAAACTCTCTCCTAAAAATGCTAATACTACTGGTAATAATGGTGTATCAGTTATAACTTGTACTCACATGTACTGCTATATGAACAATATAATAAACAATTTTTTAAGACAAAACTACAAAAAAAAAGAACTAATTATTATTCTAAACAATAACAGTCTAAATCTTAAGGAATGGAAACTGAAAGTAAAAGCTTATAAAAATATAAAAATTTTTAAAATTGATGAAAAAATAACTGTAGGCTCTTGTATGAACTTTGCTGTAAAGAAAAGTAAATATAATTTTATAGCAAATTTTGACCACGATGACTATTATGGGCAAAATTATTTGAACGATTTTATGAAGGTTGTAAAGAATGTAGATGCAGGCTTGTTCGGTAAAAAAACACAATTTGTTTTTTTTGAAAAGTCAAATACTCTTGCCATCAGAAATCCAAATAGCGAAAACAAATATGTTGACTTTATTGACGGTCCTACAGTATTTTTTAAAAAGAGTATATTCAAAAAGGTAAAATATATAGACTCAGATATGGCAGATTTACAGCTATCATATGATTGTACTAAGGCTAATATAAAAATTTACTCCATAAATAAAGAAAATTTTTGCTATATTAGAAAAGCATCCAAGGATATGCATACATGGAAAATAGAAGATGAAAATTTTCTATCTCTACCTTTTTTTGTCTTAGGTAAAACAAAGAACTTTATAAAGCATGTCGATATTAACCAACAAACAAGTCACTATCTTTAAAGAGTGACTTGTTTACTTCTATACCTTCCAGTCTAATAAAGCTTCTACTGCATTTATATCAAAGGTTGGTATGTTAAGCTCTTTATTTACTTTGTATCTTTCATCAAATGAATCATCAATAAATATTGATGCAGAAGTTTTAATATAGTTTAACTTTTCTTTACTTTTTTCAATCTGAATAATACCATCAAATAATTCACGTATTCTAAACAATTTAAGGTGCTCTAATAAGTCGCCACTATGTTTTGTTAATAGAAATATTTTTTTACCATTATTTATGCACTGAAACAGGAATCCTATTATTAATGGATTAACTTTACCATTTTGTATTAGACAATCATCTAAATCCACATATATATTTTCATAATAATAGTTTATATTAAACTTACAGCTTAATGCTCTATCCATCTCTATATGAAATGAATTAGGTATAAGTTTTGTATTAACCTCAAGTCTGTCATAAAGACTTAATAAAGGAAGATTAACTCCAAGACTTCTGTATAAGCCCATAGAACCAGCAACTCTAGGGCCTATTTCTAATAAAACAAATTCTCCATCCTTATTTTCTTTAACTTGAAAAAACCATACACCTCTCATATCTAGAGTATTATTTATCTTTTCTGCCATTTCTTTGAACCGACTATCTTCAATTGGACAGGTATCTACACTAATGCCATTATATATTCTTTTTCTTTCCCTTCCTCCAAAAAATACTAGCTTTGAAAATCTATCTGTAAAGCAATCTACTGTATATTCTCTACCTGGTAAATATTCTAAAATTAAAAGAGTATTATCTAGCTTTCGATAAAACTCTATTTCTTCTATTGATTTAGCTAAGTAAGTTCCTTTAGACCCCTGACCTACATTTGGCTTTAAAAAAACAGGAAATTCTATACTAGCATGAATATTTCTATATATGATTGGAGTTTTGACTATATTTTTAAATAACTCATAGGTCCTACTTTTTTCTCTGCAGACTCTGCATGTTTCGTAAGATGGGCATATGACTGTAGCTTCTATCTTATTTCTGCATTCAGAAAGCTTCAGTACTACACTGTCATGAGCAGGGAAAATAAAATCTATTTTATATTTATTTACAAGCCAGTTTAGCTCTTCAATAAAATTCACATCATCTATATAAGATTTTATTTTTATATAATTCTTATATACATATCTTCCATGATTTGAATCCTGACTTGAAGCACCAACTAACTCAAAATCCTTAGAATATGCAAGAGCTCTATTAATTTCTAAGCCAGTTTCTGATCCACAGGGAAGTACTAAAATTCTTTTTTTCATATTCAACCTCCATAAATTTTAACACTACCGATTTTACAAAATAGTCTTTTGTTTTTTCTTTATTTTAAAGAGCTAAGGATTATTTTACATATATTTTCTATATCTCCATCTTCTAAGCTATAAAATAAGGGTAAACATAAGATTCTTTTTGAAATACTTTCTGCTACAGGCAATCTTTCTATGTCTACACCAAACATTTTAAGCTTATTTAAGGATGGATAAAAATATCTTCTTGGAAATATATTATTTTTGTTAAGATTCTCTAAAGCCCGTAAAAGAGTTTTTTCACATTGAAAAAGCACTGGCATATAGCTGTAATTATATTGTTCTGAATCTATTTTTTGAAAATTAATTTTCTCATGTTCTGAAAGTATTTTTTTATATAGATCATGCTTTTCTTTTCTATATATTTTAATTTTATCTATATATTTTAATGATGCTAATCCCATTGCTGCATGTAACTCAGACATTTTGGCATTGATGCCTATATCTGATATGTTTCCAGTTTTGTCAAAACCAAAATTCCTTAATTGTTTAATCCTTTCTTCTAACTCCTTTGATTTAGTTATACATCCACCTCCTTCAACAGTATTAAAAAGCTTAACTGCATGAAAGCTAGTTACAGAAATATGTCCATATTCTAATATGGATTTCCCTTTATAGTTAACAAACAATGAATGTGCAGCGTCATATATAACCTTAAGATTGTATTTTTTTGATATTGCTTCTATAGATTCTACATCACAGGGATTACTAAAAACATGTACTCCTAAAATAGCAGAGGTTTTTTCTGTAATTTTAGCTTCTATTTTTTTCGAATCTATATTTAAGGTTTCTGAATCTATGTCTACAAATACTGGAGTGCAGTTCTGCCAATCTATAGCTCTAAGAGTTGCAATAAAAGTAAATGGTGTAGTAATTATTTCTCCTGTTAAATCCAATGCTTTTATTGCAATTTGAAGTCCTAGTGTTCCGTTGGCTACAGCTATTAAATTTTCTATCCCTAGAGCATTTGATAGCTCTTTTTCTAGCCTTTTTACCATTTCACCATCGTTAGTTAATATTCCACTTTCCCATATTTGTTCTATGTACGGAATATACTCTTCTAGAGGTGGAAGAAAAGGACGTGTTACATATATTTTTTTATTCATTGCACCACCTGCTTTTTAGTGTTTTCATTTTCCAAATAATACATCTTTATTTATAATATTTTTATCAAAGGTTTATGTTACAAAATCCTGTTTTTCTACTTTCAATATGCACACTATTTTTTCTTACGCATATGATAGTATTGAAAATCTTTTTACTAAGATGCTTATATAATTAAACATCTGGGTAAAAACCCAGATGTTTAATTCTCAAGCTTATTGTTTTTGTTTTTATTGGTTTAGCATCCGCCAATAGCAACCTGACGTTTTTGAAGTATCTTTAATGTGATGAAAACAACCATTTTTTCTTCAATGTTTTTAAATACTCTTTCTTCAAATGGTACTGTAGTTTTATGAGGTTTAGTTGGATTTAGATACTCATCAAATTCTACAATTCTACTGCTAATTAGTTCACAGAAAGGTAGTTCATTGAAGTATTCAGTTGTTGTTTGATTAAACTCTGATAGGTCGCCAGACAGAAGCTTATCTTTATCTGCAAACTCTGGTCCAAATAGCTCTCTTTCTCTAAAGTATTGGAATTCTGATTCGGTTCTATTTACTATTGGGGCTGGTTCTATTCCGTTAAACTCAACTGGTGTAGTAAACTTAAATGGTACATCTATAGTGCAATGCTTGATATCTCCACATATACCTTTAGAATTTGAGCATCCAAGTGTACTATAATCAATGTTCTTTCTTACAAAGCCTTTTACAAATAGCATGTTGGTGTTTTGTAATAATAAGCATTGAGTAATCTTTAGATGCTTTCTAATGTTTTTGATTTCAATAGCTGGCTCAGGTAGCTCAATAATTGAATCAACATTTACTTGCACTGTAAGCTCTGCTAATACAACTGGTACCTTTGCTACTACTCCAGTTACAATAGGTGCTAAGTCCACAGGATAATTTTCAGCACTTATTAAGGTTGAGGATGTGACATCAGTACATATAGATTTTCCAGGTTTGCAGATACTATTAGCTTCTGTTTTAACAACAGAGTTTGTCGCAGCCTTTCCATAGCTTATTTTTGAACCATATTGGTAATTGTCTGTATAAGACATTAGTTTTCCCTCCTTAAGACTATTTCTGGATATGAAACTTTCCTAGTCCCATATCCTAGTATATAGTATTCAGGCCTTCTATATTAGTTACACTTGTTTTAAAGTTAAATTTTTAACAATCCTTTCCTTAATTTAATGGGATAAAAGCTTTTCTCATAATTTTGGTAATATAGTGAGTTCTTGACCTGAGGATATGGCAGGAATAGTAATCAGTCTGTTTTGTAAAATTCTTATTGTAATATATAAAATACCATCACACTTTATTCCGTGAATTCTTTGTTCTTGATTGATTACTTCTGTATTTACTATTAAGCTTTCATTTTCTATAATCTTACTACTAACAATTTCACAATATATTGGTTCATTATAATATTCATTCGTATCTTGATTTATAGAGACAAGGTCCTCATAAACTATTTTTACACTTTCGGATATATCCTCATCTAGAATATTTTTATCCTTAATACACACAAATTCCTTGATTGTGCTTTTCACAGTTTTATCTGGCTCCATAATATTGTACTTAACAAGAGTTGTACATTTAAAAGGAATATTGATGGTTAATGTTTGTACTTCTCCAAATGCTCCAGTATAGCCAGAGTTAACCTTTGTGTAATATGATATATCTTTTCTTATAAAACCTCTAATAAATAGTACTTCTGTGTCCTGCATTAATATACATTGAGAAATATTTACTTTTTTCTTTATCTCTTTTATATGAAATATAGGCTCCGAAAGCTCAATTAAAGATTCTAAATTTATTTGAACTTTTAATACTGCAAGTAAAGCTGGAATTTTTACTACTGCACCTGAAGCTAGTGCTACTATTTCAACCTGTTTATTTGGGCAGCTTTCCATAAAAATCTCTTCACTTTCCAATTTTTCTTCTGGATATTCTTTATTTTCCTTCTTTTCCTGTGACATTATATGTATAATATTTGGATCTATGTATATTTCTTTATAATCTTCCGGGTATTCTGCCCTTACGTTTACCATCATATTTCACCTCTCTTTACAATTAAATTAAATCATTAAAAATACTTTCTATTATTTATATTATTCAATTAGTTGTATTAGGTTCCATTTGGTGTCATAAAAACAACGTACCAAGTAGGGCTTTTTCATGGGGATTGAATACAAACTTGGAAAAGCAGCCTTAAGAGGTAGCAAGAAAGACCACATTAGAGAATGAGAATTCTTTAGTGTGGTTTTTTCTTAAAAATATATTAAATGCTAATTTTAAGCATAGCATCATAATTTCTTATTTCTACGCTATCTTCAGTAAAAGGAATGTTTAATTTTTTTAATTTATCACCTAAACATTTTTTTGCAAAAAATGGTGAATTAGTTGTATTTTTAGCTTCTAGGAATATAACCTGATTATTTTTACGATTTAGATATATAATCATCCCATCGAATTCGCATAATTTTTTTCCTTGTCTGTCTTTTTCAATTACTAAAATACTTGATGGAACTGTAATACTTATATCATTTTTATCATCATCAACTAAACGACTAATAAGAAATTCTACTTCATGCCGCTCATCATCAGTACCTAAATCTTGTTCAAGAATATTTTTTAATTCGTTTATACGATTGCTTTTCCAACGTGTACAAAAAACACAGACCTTTTCATCAACAGAGGCTTTAAGTACAACACTATTTTCAGGAAACAAATAATATAAGAAGAATTTAGTAACCAATAAGAAACGAGGGTCACTAGAAGAGTAATTTTCTAATATTCTCATATACTTTATTACTATTTTTAAGACTCTTAAAGCTATTTCTATTTTATTAAAAGTATTCTTTTTGATTAAAACTAAAATAGTTTTTTCTCCAGAATATCTATCGTAGTACCCTACTCTGACATTATTTGTTCTCTCAAGATTATCTAAGAGTTCTTGTGCAATATGTTTATCGTTTGAATCAAAAGTTAATTTTAAAATTGAATGATTTGAATAGTCTTTTCTTTAGCTATATTTACAATTTAATACACTGTTTTTATCAATCCATAAATCCGTATAATAATCGCAACATTGCTCATTATCTAGATTTCTGACTATTCTTCTTGAGATTTGATAATAGCATATTGCATTTGAATTTTCATTATATATGGTATCATCTAAAAGTTTGCCTATAGATTTAAATAAGTCTTCTGTAGGCTGCTGGTTATTATAAAAGGATAATAATTTTTTTAAAATTAAAACTAAAGATTCTTTATTGCAAAGATCTATAGTGAATGGGGTATTTGAAATTTGTAAATCATATGCAATATAAGAAACATCTCGTACTTTCTTATAAATATTAAATATGTAATACATTTTACTTTCTATATTTAGATTTTCTTTATTCATATAATTATATAAGATTTTTTGTGCAATTTTAACTGAATTTAGTTCCTGGTTTCATTTTTCTAATATCAGTATAGAATTTAGTAAATGAAGTCTGTGATAGCTTTACCCTTAATATATTTTTGCGCTATTTCTTATAATCTCTCATCTTGAGAGCTCTTATTCAATTTATCTGCAAATTTTTTATTTTCATTTGCACAAATTATAACAGCTCTAGAAGATATGAAAGTATTATAAAAATGTCCAATATTATATATTATGGTTAATTGCTGTAGTAAATCCCCAATAGTAGGTCTGTTATCTTTGTCTATTTTGATCTTGTCTTGCATAAATTCTACAGGATTAATTTTATTATTATAAGTTCTTTCAAGTTCGCCTTGCAAATTCTGTCTAATCAATTTGTGGAGGTAAAGTTGTAAAACAATATAATTATATCTAGATTTTGATAGATTTCTTTTAACTCTGATAAGTCCAAGTTGTGGTATTTCTTTCACTCGACCTATTATGTTTAGAGAGGTGAGCTCATTAAACAATTCATTTGTATAATGATATAAATCAATTCTCACATTTAGATTTCTTTTTGTGGTTTTTGCTTTGGAAGCAAATCATGTTCTATTGGATTCACTACGCCTTACCCCTTAATTCCATACTAAATTTATATACATAAATCATCTAATCCATCGCTTTTATTTTACCTTCAATATACTCAATTTCTTCTTGGTTCAATCCATACTTTGCATAAAGCTGCTGATCAATTTCTGCAATACTTTTACTCCAATCAACATCAGAGCTAGTAGTAAAGTTTTGCAATGGCACAAAACAATATGTTTTTGCTGTAGCATGTTGACTACTTTTTGCTAAGCTAAGTAAATATCTAGCAAATTTAGTTCTTAAATAATTGGATAAATATTCAGACGATACCTTGTTCAATTTCAAGTCTGAACCCGCAACCAAGAAAGTTTCAGTGCATATTGAATATGGCTCTCCAACAAAAGTATTTTGATTATCATCGTTTAATTCCGTACCAATATTATTAGCATATGGCAAATATACCTTCCATAAATTTATCCATTCAGAGCGTGTCTTTATTATATCTCTTTCAACATAACCAATAGTTTTTGCCCTTCCATAACATTTTATTGGATCCTTAAGCCCATCAATTGTTTCATGAAAATCAGTTGAATTAATAAAATTACCTTCTAATCCAAATGGCTTACGAACAGAAATATGGTCTGACATTACAGGCATTTCACTGTTGAAAAATACTTTTCTGAGTATATTAACAGCTTTCCCATCTCTAATAAAAATATCTGTGCCATCTATCTTCATGGGTCTAATAACATCAGCAATTATTTTTTTATTTTCATAAGTAACAACACGTGTAAAATCCTTACTATTATCATAATTTTTATCCCACAAGAAATAGCAAACTCCTCCACGAATATTTGTATTAGGAAAGATATCTTCTGGGGTTAAGCAGTCGTACAATTCTTTTAAATGAACATCATTTAGCATTTCATCACGAAAAGAATCTAGCCCCTTACCTCCTACATACCATCTTGTTGGCATGATAAACGAAAAGAATTTTGGATTTAGACTCTTAGCAGTCATTACAAAATGATGATATAGCGGACTTGCACTAGCTTGAGCTCCGCCATCCATTTCTTGATATGGAGGATTACCCACCACAGCATCAAATTTCATCTTTCCACTTCCTTTCTTTTTCCAGTAGTTTGGTCTTGTTATTCTATTTATGAATTGCTTTGACTTATTTTTCATCATATTGTTTAAGTCATCAAAGTAAGTAGCATTAGGTGAGATATCTTTAAGTCCTACTAATGTTCTTTTTGTGATAGATTTTGCCATTGGTGTTTTACAAATTATAAATATATTTTCCTTAATTGTTTCTTCCCAAAGTTTATCCTCTAATTCTTTTGTTAAATCTGATTCTGAATATTTTTCACATCTTTTTCTAAATATACTATAGGTTACATATAAAGGGTAAAGACCTGTCTTAGAATTAATCTCTAGTATTTTAGAATTCTTATTACTTAAAGTATCTTCTGTCACTTGTCCTTGGCCAATATATCTAGGTTCTTCTAAAATCTCATTATAATTTTCATCATAAAAGTTATACCCTCCTAAGCAATCCCCCAGGTGCATATTCACAACTCTCCATGGTGTAAGAACAGTTTCTTTATCTGGATTTTTGAAATTTAAAAACAACTCTGCAATTTGCTTTACTCTTTCTGTCGGAGGCAATTCATCTGCCCCTTTAGCAATGTCACGAATTTTACGACCAGCAACCACAAATATTTCAGGGTCATAGTATTTTATAAACTGTTTAAATATTTCCTTTGTAACACCTGCTGGCATGAATTCTTCCCAAGAGGAGTCATCAACTATTTCTACTAGTTTCTCCATAGTAATATCTTCATTAATATCAATGTCTGCACCATATATTAAAAGAGGCATTCTAATAGATATTCCTCGCAGAATTGAACGGGCATCTCTAGCTTGTTTTCTCTTTTCATTCGCTTCTTTTAATTTAGCTTCCTCCTCAGGAGTACGCTCTTTTTTAGACTTCTTCTTTAATCTTTCTATTTCTTCATATTCTTCATATGTAAAACCTTGTCTATTAATATCTATTTCATTAGATTTGTGTGAGGACTTGGAGCTACCTATAATTCCTTTTAGTTTTTTAAAGTTTTCTAAATCTATATTGTCTAATTTTAATAATTCATCATTATATAGGTTGTTATCATCAAATCCATTCTTTACTGCTCGTTCAGCATAAGCACGTTTTAACTGTTGTAAAAGCCTGTTAGTATCGTATTCTTTCATTCTAGTGCCTTCGACAGCTATAACAGGACAGTAATTTAAAAACTCACCTAGAATTAGTCTATCAGAGCTATCTGTTTTTCCTGCTTTTGTTGAAATGGCCACTGATTCTGCAACCATTTTTAAAGTTCTATCAGGAGCAAAATCAAAGACATAGGCTGTTGTTTTTATCTTACCATCTTTATTACAAGGAGATTGTACTCTAAATATTGTTTGTAGATAGTTAGCTGCAGATGTGGAAAAAGAACCTGCCAAATAGAATACAGCAGTCCATTCTGGCACAGTGACTCCAGTGGTGAGTTTACCACAAGAAAGAGTTATAGTGTAGCCTTCATTACCAGCACTTTTTATAGCATTTTTCACTTTCTCTAATGCATCTTCTGATTTTTCTTCCTCATCGCCATCACCAGCTACATTAACTATATTAAAGGCACCATTGCCAAATATGGGGTGCGTCTTCATCATTTGACTTAATGCTTTTGCTTCATTAACACCCGGCACCATCCATAATGAATGTCTAAATAACGAGCGATATTCCTCTGTGGAGTATGGATATTGGCTCTCCTCATCTTTTTTTGTTATTAAATTTAAAAAACTCCAAACATCATTTTTATGAAAAAACTCTCCAGCTTTTACTCCAGTGAACATGCCCCTGTCAAGTGGACAGTGGAAATAATAAAAAAATTGGTACGCCAATCATTGAATTATGATTGGCGTAGTTTTATTCTACGTGGCTAACTCTGAAAGATAATACCTGTATTCTATTGGTAAGATTTTAGAAGAATGTTTTATAAAGATGTCTAGGGATTATGAAAAAGAGCAAAAGCTACTAATGGGCAAAGTATCTTCTCTAAAAGAAAAATTAAGCAAAGCCAAAGAAGAAGCATTAAATACTGATAGATTTTTGAAATTGGTAAAAAGGTATAGTGAAATAAAAGAGTTAGATGCTGAAATTATTAGAGAATTTGGAACAAAATAATCGTCTTTAAAGCCGAGAAAGCAAATGACAAAAGACAGCAGAAAATTCGTATCTATTATAACTGTATTGGAGCAGTTGATATTCCAAAAAGGGATGAAAAACGGCATCGCCGTGAATCCGACTATGCCAATTTTTTTAGACTATTAAATCCCTATGGAAAGGGGCAAATGTTTCATTTATTATTTTTCAATATGTATGCTATAATTATGTAGCATAGCATTTTTAGAGATGAGCATAATTAATAAAATTTGACTAGAGAAACTTTAAAATTAAATATCAAATATATATTCATCTGGAACAGACATAAAATATAAGGGTTCGTATCAAGGAAACTAAGTAATTCAGTAACCTTAGCTAGCTTTTCAGTTTTCATAACGATAAAGGATCTTAAAAGAGCATGAAGACAATAACCAGTAGGTCCACTTTAGATGGATGATATTTTGGGAAGCTAGACAAATAAATAACATCGAAGATCTTTTCATAAAATTTTGTTTTGCTATTAGATGTAAATAAATCAATGTTATTAAAGATTAATTGACGTTCAAACAAGGGCTTCGCCTCCTTAATATAATATTTGGTGGTACTTATATTATTTGACATAAAGAGGCGAAAAGCCTTTTTGAAAATAGAAATATTTTTGAGTGATAAGAAAAAATTACTGTATAGAACACAGTGATTTCAAGCGTTGCAAGTTATGAAAAACGCTATAGTATTTTTGAAAAGAAGGTGATTAAGTGAAACCCCTTGCTGATTTAGTAAGACCAGCAAAAATAGATGATGTAATAGGTCAAGATCATATTTTAGGAAAAGAAAGATTGTTAAGAAAATTAATAGAGTCGAAGCATATACCAAATATGATTTTTTATGGTCCACCAGGTACTGGTAAAACAACTGTCGCTAATATAATTGCAAATGAAACAGATAAAAGAATATATAAGCTTAATGCTACAGAGGCTTCTACCAAGGATATTAAGGATATCATTAACGATTTGGATAGCCTTTTTGCCCATAAAGGAGTGCTTCTATATCTTGATGAAATCCAAAACTTTAATAAAAAGCAACAGCAATCCTTGCTTAAATATATTGAAAGTGGAGAAATTACCCTTATTTCAAGCACAACAGAAAATCCTTACTTTACTATTTTCAATGCTATCATAAGCCGCTCTACAATCTTTGAGTTTAAGAAATTAAATGAAGAAGACATTTTAGATGGAATAAAAAGAGCTTTGAAAATAGCAGAAGAGCAAATATTTAATGTACATATTAATTATGATGAAGAAGCATTGCTTTACATTGCACAGGTTTCAGGTGGTGATCTTAGGAGGGCTATTACAAATTTAGAATTAGCTTTATACTCTAGCAGTTCTATTCTAGGTTCAGATAACTTTAAAATAGACATATCCATAGCTAAGGAGTGTACACAGACATCTGGTTTTGCTTATGATAAATTTGGTGATAATCACTATGACATTTTGAGTGCATTTCAAAAATCCATTAGAGGTAGTGACCCTGATGCTTCAATTCATTATTTAGCTAAGCTAATAAAAGCTGGTGACTTGTTGAGTATATGTAGAAGACTACTGGTTATTGCATCTGAGGATATTGGTTTAGCTTACCCAAATGCAATAAGTATAGTTAATAGTTGTGTAGATGCGGCTTTAAAGCTTGGTTTTCCAGAAGCAAGGATACCTTTAGCTCAAGCAGTTATTCTATTAGCCACCTCTCCTAAATCAAATTCGGCTATATCTGCAATAGATAGTGCGTTAAAAGATTTAGACAGTAAAAACATAGGAGATATACCTTTTTATCTAAAAGATGGACATTACAAGAATTCTAGTAACTTAGGAAGAGGAATTGGATACAAATATCCTCACAATTATCCAAACAATTATGTTAAACAAGACTATTTGCCTGAAAACTTAAAAGATACAGTCTATTATAAGTCTTCAAGTAACAAAGTAGAGACTAAAATAAAAGAATATCTTGAAAAACTAAAAAGTGGTGATTAGATAAAAAGTGTGTCTAGTTTTTTGAATAAGACACACTTTTCATCTCTTTATTTTATTATTTAAAAATTTATTTTTAAACTCGATTAACTAAAATGTTTTCTTACAATAGGTCCTGAAATAGGATAAGAATAATCCCTTCCATCTACCACTTTTATGAATGCAATAATAGGTATAACTACAGTTGCTATTCCAATCATTATTAAAAGTGGTATTCCGATAATCACAAAAATTAGTATTGCTGATATGATACTAGCTATAATTAGCATTATTTGAAAGCCTAATGCTTCTTTTGCCTGCATCTTAACAAAATTATCTCCTGAAACTAAAAGAGCTATTATAGGAGCTAATATAGGTATTCCAACAAAGGTGCCAAGATGTGCTAGTGCACATAAAAGTTTTTGTTCAGTAGTAAGCATAATCTCCCTCCCTTTTATTAATATAATTATAATATAATACTATTCAAAATAAAAGGGATTGTTATTGAAACCATGCTTGTGTGATTAAAATTTAAATCCTCTACTTATTCAACAATTACCTTTTTAACATATTCAGAGGTTGATGTACTTAGTATGCCTCCATAGGTTAGTTTAAAGCTAACTTTGTCTCCTACCTTATAGCTATTTAGGCTATTAGTCACATCTATTATTAGATGGTCACTGCTTCCACCTAGAATAATTATTTTATCGTCCTCTGGAACTATGTCCCCTATACTTACATCCTGTTTGCCTATGGCACATATTGCTCTTCTTCTGATTCCCCTATCTTCAAAAACAGGCACATTACCAAATGCATCCATACCTATTTCGCCAATAGGCAAAGAAGGCTTTTCTTTTAGCTCTATGATTTCAGCTATTAGCTTAAAGCAATCATCATAGGTATCCTTAATTCTATTACCATATGCTGTTTCTCTCCCTAGAACTATGGATTCTCCTAGTCTAAAATAATTAATTCCCTTGGGGATGCCTTCACCCTCAAGAAGGTATAAGCTACTAGAATTGCCTCCAGAAATAATATCTAGCTTAATAGAAAATTTGTTTTCTAAAGCTTCTTTTATGTGTACCAATCTGCTTAGATTCTCCTGATTTGGTATAACTCCTCCATAGCAAGTAAGATTAGTGCCTATTCCTATTAATTCAATCCCTTTTAGATTTAGTATTTCTTCTACTGTTTCAAATACTTCTGCTTCTTCTATGATACCTTCTCTTAAATCGCCTAAATCTACCATTAATATAATTTTATGAACCTTACCTTTTTCAAGAGCTTTAGTAGATAATTCTCTTATAGTGGCTAGTTCTGAATTCAATGATATATCGGTAGCTTCAACAACCTCTTCTGCTTGACTTATCATAGGAAGTCTTAACAATATCTTAGGTACCTTTATATCCTTCATATCTTTTATATTTTCTATTCTAGAATCTGCAATCATTGTGGCTCCTGATTCTACTAAGACCTTCGCAATTTCAGGTATACCACAAAATACCTTTGTCACAGCAGCTACATTGATGTCTTCTTTGTTGCAAAGTGATATTATATTTTCCGCATTATGTCTTATTTTACCTAATGATATCTCTACTCTTGGATACATGCTCTTCTCCTTTCTTTAGATATTTAGACTTTGTTTCAAAAGCTTTATTGCAGCCTCTGGATATTCTTTAGATAACACTCCTAGAGAAGCCATTATATAATTGCTGTCTACTAATATCTGTGCTTCTTTATTTGGTAACAGCTCATTACCTTTATTTGAAAGAGCTATTTTCTTCATAACATCTATACTATTAGGCAATCTAGTTAGTGCCCCCCCAGTACCAACTATATGCCTAATATTAGTTAAGTCCTTACCTTCTGCTATTGTTTTTTTACCGCTAGGTCCGTACATATGTCTATATTTGCCAGCATGTCTTTTTACAGCTGCTATTACGGCTTCAAGAGTCAGCTCTTCAACAAATCTCTTTTCTATATTAGAATCTGGAATAGGCTTGTGATTTTTAACTAATAAACTTAACTCTTCTATATTGATACTTAGTCTATTAGCTAGATTGTCTAAGCCTATTCTCTCAACTATATTTCCCAAGTTCACATATACGCCTAAGTCTCCTTCTACTGTTCTTTTTGAAACTGGTTCCGGGCTTATTAGTATTCTGTTTACCTCTTCGCTACCGTCTGTAACAGAATGAACATCAGTTGTAGCTCCACCAACATCCAAAACAAGAATATCTCCTATTTCTTCTTTAAGTAGTTGTGCAGCTAGCATTACAGCCCCTGGTGTTGGAATAATGGGACCTCTCACCATTTCTCTTATTTTAGCCATGCCTGGCCCGTGAATAATATGTTCTTCAAACACCCGTTGAATTATTTTCCTAGTTGGTTCTATATTTAATTCATCTATTTTAGGATAAACATTTTCTGTAATATATAGCTTAGCCTTAGTCTCCTTAAATATTTCTCTGATTTCTTCTCCGTTTTCTACATTCCCAGCATATATAACAGGTATATTAAAATCTAGCTTACTGATCAATTCAGCATTATGAATAGCAGTGTCCCGTTCACCATAATCTACACCGCCGGCAATTAGAATGATATTAGGCTTTATGTCTTCTATTTTCAGTAAATCCGTTCTTCTCAGCTTTCCTGCTGTAATCATATGAAGATTGGCACCTGCGCCTAGGGCTGCTTCCTTTGCCGCTCTTACTGTCATATCATATACAAGACCATGGACAGTCATTCTCAGCCCTCCTGCAGCGCTGCTAGTGGCCATTAAATCATCATATTCTAAGCTGTCTATATTAAGGCTTTTTTTAAAATCTTCTATGGCTGCCTTAAGCCCTATATTTACATCCCCCTCTAAAACAGTTGTAGGAGCCTGACCTTGCCCTATAAAAGTAGGACAAGGTTCATTTACTCCATTAAAGGCATTTATTACTGTTGTAGTGCTGCCTATTTCAGCTACTAAAACATTAATTTTCATTTAACAATTCCCTTCTTCGCTTTACAAGGAAAGTAGCTACATGTATTCCTTTGGTCCCCCTACCAAAACCTGCATCTACTCCTTGCTCTACTGCTAGCTCATTAGATACCTGCGTTCCACCACAGGCAATAATTATCCTATCTCTTACTCCCTTTTCTATACATAATTGATGTAAACGCTTCATGCTCTTGTAATGAATATCGTCATGGCTAATTATGGTTGAGGCAAGTATTGCATCTGCATTTAGTTCTATAGCTGCATCTACAAGCTTTTCTACTGGCACTGAAGTGCCTAGATAATAGCATTCTATACCATAGCCTTCAATACCACCATGTTTAATATCTATTATTTCTCTCAAGCCCACAGAGTGCTCATCTTCCCCAACTGTACCAGCTACTATTTTCATTGGATGATTATTTATTTCTTTTCTTATTTCATCCTCTGACATTATTTCTGGCTTTGGTGGAATTATAAGTGTACTAGTATCAATTGTAAATGGTACTCTACCCTTTAGTTCAATTCTAGTACCTTCTGCTGCTTGCATTATTTCCTTGTGTATTACCTCTACATCTTCTAGTCCAAGCTTTTTACCTATTTCTATTGCAGCAAATTCAGCAGTTCTTTCCTCTGTCGGAATGAAAAGTGTTATTTGAACTATGCCGTCACCCTGCCATTCCATTTCAGGTTTGATTTGAGTTGTTTCTCTTAGCTCTTTTGTTTCTTCTAATCTCACATTTACATTATCTGTTTCATCTAGTTCATCAATATACACTATTTTTTCTGGAGCTTCAAATGTACATCCTTGTATTAAAATAGATGGATTATCTATTGCATTTTCATCATATTGTTGAATGTTATTATAGCCAAAATGAGCAGTTACAGGAGCCATATAATCATTTTCTCTTTCATATACAGTTCCTACGCCTATACCTCCGTCTATTTTTCTAACTATACCGTCTCCATTTCTCTCAGGGTAGTATCCAGAATCCACAAAAAAGCCTTCTTCTACTGCCTTAAAATATCCCCCTACTTGAAGCATTTCTTCCATAAATAATATTGCTCTTTCTTTTAATTCTCTTACTTTGTTTGCTAGCTCACCTTTATCTCTTTTAATTTCCACCATTTCTGTAAGTCCGTCCATACCTATTAGTGCTTGTTTTGCAGTGTTGGTTCCTTCAATATTATATATATGCCAAGGTACATTTCTTCCCTCATCAGGAGTTATGGTAGATTGTATATCTGCCCTAGTAAGCTTAGAAATTAGCAGGTTTAAGGTATGTGTTACAGTAGCTTCTCTTGTAGATGATCCCATATATTTTGTATTTTGTTGAGCTCTCATTCTATAATCCTTAAACAGCTCCCTCAATGCAACTGCATAAGGTAAGTCAATTCTCATACAAGGTGCTGGTGGTGCTGTTGGAGGTACTGTTGAAAGACATATGTTTTCTTTCTTCATTCCTATCTTTACAGAATACATAGAGTTAATAGCATGCTGCACCATAAGCTCAGGCATTACCTTCCATGCTTCTCTAGCAGTAGCATTTGCATTATGAGCTCCGTCTATTTGAGCCATATCTGCCCAAGTCATTACCTTCTTTGCTACTGCAGCATCTACAAAGGATCTTATCATGTTAATATTTCTGTATAGAACATTATATTGAGGGTCTTGATGAGCACCATTTACTCCTTCTTCAGCAAACATTACAGCTATTTCTGGGCCTGCAACTCCACTTACATAGGAATGATAATTAATGGGCCTGCCTACTTCATCTTCTATTAAATCTAGTGCCTTTCTTTGTGCTCTAACTTGTTTTCTAGTTATAGGAATGCCACCAATACCCTGAGGCGTTCCCTCTATTAAGCCATCAAAATGGCTTTGACCTGCAGTTCTAATTACCATTAAATGATCAGCTCCATGCCAAGCAGCCATTCTCATTCTTCTTATGTCGTCTTCAAATCTTCCTGATGCTATTTCAGTAGTTATTACTGAGTCTGGCTGAGGATCTATATTATCAAAATAGTGAGCTGATGGAAGTGGCTGGCTTTGCTCTAGGGATTGGGAACTGTCATAATAGGTGAATTTCCCTATATTCCTTTTTTCTCCTACTCCTTCTCTCCAGTGCCAGCCTCTTCTTCTAGGTCTATAATCCTGAAGATTTTCCAGTATATTTTTAACATCTAGCTTTTCATTAGGTCTTAGCTTCATTATTTTTCACCTCCTGCAAATATATTCATAACCTCATCCCACATTTGTCCTTGGACTAATTTTAATCCTGCTCCCCTTATACTTAAATTATAGTCCTTGGATAATCTATATACTAAATGTCCTGCACCTTTTCCTAATAATCCTCTTGTTATAGCCCCATCTACAATAGCAGCTGCTTCAAGACTTGAAAATCCCATTCTCAACAAAACTGACCTTTCTGTAGATGGACTTGTATGATTATGTGCTAGCTCTACCATTGGCTCAACTATTTTTTCAGCTAACTCCCAGAACCTTGCTTCTAGTTGTTCTTCAGTCAAATCCTTTAAATGCTGTCTTCTAGTTTCAAAATCATCTTTCCTTTTCATTTTACACCTCCAAATTATAAATTAAACCCTAGCTCTTTTAATGCATCTCGAACAAAATCAGCATTGGATTTTGTATCTGCAGATAAAAATTCTATGTCTTCATCAGTTAATGAAGTTACATTCATAATATCTATGCAGTTTTTGATATAGGATTTTTTAAGGCTATTTAAGTCTATATCCCTAGCTTTTATTAAACCTGGATTCTCTGGTAAAATAATGTTTTCTCCTGGAATCTCATGGTCTGGATCTCCTATCATTATTTTTACTCCATTTTCTCTAGCAAAGGTAAGCTGAGGTTGGATATGTTTACCTGCTCCTGTATATTCTGTTTCCTGTACTAATATTATTTTATCTTGATCTAATTCCTGAGAAATAGCAAAAGCAGCTGCTAAGGATGTATTGCCTGCTGGTCCTCTCTCTATTCCTTCTATTTGTGCTAAAGCCTCAGTTATATAAAAAACCTCTCCTTGATTTACTGTAACATACCTATCCATATATCTAAGAGGTCTACCTGCTGATCTAGGAACATCAGAACGGTCTGGCCAAGTAGTAAAAGGTATTCCAAATCCTGTATGTCCTGTAGTAAAGGATTTTCTATTAAACTGTTTATCACTTGCCATGTGTAATCCTTTTAGATTTACACTTGCTCCTACTATTTCAGTATTTAAAGCACCTGCCTTTATTAATCCTCTAGCTGTGCCTGTAAGATTGCCACCACCTGCATTTGTTGCAACTACTACATCAGGATCTCTTCCTTCTCTTTCTCTAAATTGCATAGCAATCTCATAGCCTAAGGTCTCTACACCTGCAATTCCAAAAGGAGTATATAATGAAGCGTTAAAGTAGCCTGTTTCCTCTAGCATCTTTAAAAATGTATAGAATAGCTCAGGTCCTACAGATAGTTGAACTACTTCTGCCCCAAGGGCTTCACATTTCCTAGCCTTTTCGATAATTTCTGGCTGTCCAATGCCCCTAGAATCATAGCATTCCTGCACTATAATACATTTTAACCCCCTCATAGCAGCCTGACTGGCAACACCAGCGCCATAATTACCACTAGTTGCTGCAATTACGCCTTTGTAGCCAAGCTTTTTAGCATGATATACACTTATGGCTGCCCTTCTGGCTTTAAAGCTACCAGATGGATTTGATGCTTCATCTTTAATAAATATTCTGGCTCCCTTTCCTTTAGGTGCTAATTTTCTTGCAAGCCCCGTTAGATTTTTAAGCTCTAATATGGGAGTGTTACCTACGCCTGTTTCTCTTTGAATGTCCTGCATTTCTTGAAGAGTATATCCTGTTTCTCTCATCATTCTCTCATAATCAAAGGCTATACCACCGCTTTCATATGCCTCATAATCTATACCTACAGCCTTTTTCATAATGTCCTTTTTTCTTTCTATAACTGCATCATAGCTCATATCCTTATTCAATATCTTCACCTGCCTCAAGAATGGCTTTTAATTGTCTTCCAATAAACAATAGCTCTGGAATGCATTTGCCAAAGTCATGATTAAAATATGGATTGATCTCTATAAGCCTTCCAGTTACTTGTCTCCCAATATATGTCTCTACAGTTACCATATCACCAATATTAGCTCCATCATCTACAAGAAACCCTTTACTCCACATTTCAAGAGGAACCTTTTTAGTATCTTCTGGAACCTGTGGTGCTCTTTCTTTTGGACTTAATATAACATTGTGAATTCGCACCCATGTCCCTTTTTTAGCACATTCCATTAAATCACCCTACCTTTTTATTAAATCTCTCATGTCACCCATTATTGCTCTTGGTACAGGTAGATCTATCATAGTTTTTAAACCTGGATCTGCATTGATAACATGAGGAATCATATTAACACACATAGCTATAGTACCTAATCCACCTTCAACCTCTGGCTTAATAGACATATTAACTTCTGGTGTTCCTTTAATAGTTATGTAATCTCCTGTATATGTTCCTTCCATTTCAGGCTCAATTTGTTGAGGATGTATCATATCTATCTTTATTTCTCCATTCACATACCCTTGTCCAGTCATATTTACTCCTGCTACATCTCCAGCCTTAGCAAATCCAAAAGGTGATTTCCTATCTACACTTGTTATTATAGGCTTCATTTGCTGCTCTATTTTTTCTACCTCCCAGCCTATTGCTTTTGCAATCATTTGAATAGACTCTGGAAAACCAACATGTCCAGCAAGTGTTCCATCTGCTACACCTTTTTCAAAGACCTCTACAGTCAGTCCCACTCCCTGCTCTTCCATTACAGCAGGTCCGAATGGGGAAAGGCTGTTTACTCTCTTAGCTTCTATATGCTCTACATCAATCATACAGCCAGTTAAGCAAACTACTAATAAATCCATAATAAGCCCAGGATTAATACCTGTTCCTAGAATTGTGACATCGTTTTCCTTAGCTATATTATGAAGTTCTTTAGCTAGCTCTGGACTTTGAGCATAAGGATATGACATTTCTTCTGCTGTTGAAATAACATTTACCTTTTTTTCTAAAGCGTATTTTAATTTAGGAAAGGCACTCTTAGTAAAGGAATCTGTTGCACACAAGCAAATATCGCAGCACTTCTCTGTTAAAACCTCTTCTACGTTTTCTTTTATAATTACTTCCGGTCTATTTTCTTTATCAATACCTAATACTTCAAAAATACTTTTCCCTACCTTATTAGGATCCATATCACATACGCCTACAATATCTACTCCTTTTTTCTTAAGTAGCATTCTTGCCATTCCGCTTCCCATTGCTCCAAATCCCCAAATTACAACCCTAACATTATCCATATAATACACACCTCCAAAATAAGTATAATTAAACAACCCATGTATTTTTTATTGCAATATCGTTGCCAATATATTCAAATACGTTATATGCTACAAAACAGGTGTTTTGCAATATTTTACATTAATAGTATTTTAAAGTACTGTCTTATATGCTAAATAAAATAAAAAACCGCAATTTTATTTGCGGTTATATGCAAAAGAATTTGCGGTTATAATGGTATTCTATATTTTTTAATCTTGTGCTGTAGTGTTTGTCTTTTAATTCCTAATAATCTAGCTGACTCTGAAATATTATAGGCTGCCTGGTCAAGTGCATCTTGAATTAAACTTTTCTCCACATTAAGTATTATATCTGGCAATGGTTTATGAGAATGAATTAATTCATCATAGTTAGGCTCCTTATCCATTATACTGGGCACAAATCCATAAAAATGCTCCTTTTTAAGAACATGCTCGTCATTAGAGATATAATTCATTGCTCCTTCAATTAGGTTTTCTAGCTCTCTTACATTGCCTTGCCAGGAATGCTTCATAAATTCCTGCATTAAATCTTTTGAAATCATCCAAACATCTTTGTTAAGCTTTCTGTTGTAATGCTTGATAAAATGTTCGCACAATAGCTTAATATCATCTCTTCTTTCTCTTAAAGGTGGAACTCTTATAGAAACTACATTAAGTCTATAATATAAATCTTTTCTTATGGTTCCCTTGCTTACAGATTCTAAAGGTTCTTCATTTGTAGTAGCTATTATCCTTACGTCTATTGGTATATCTTTTAGCCCTCCTACTCTTCTAATATATCCTTCTTGGAGCACTCTCAAAAGCTTTGCTTGCAGTGACATTCCCATTGAATTTACTTCATCTAATAATATGGTTCCACCATTTGCTTGCTCAAATAAGCCTGGTCTATCTACTGCACCAGTAAAGCTACCTCTTACAGTTCCAAATAGGATGCTTTCTAAAAGAGATTCAGGAAAGGCAGCACAATTCTGCCCTATAAAGGGCTTGCTTTTACGAAGGCCATCATAATGTATACTTTGAGCAAAAAGCTCTTTTCCAGAGCCAGTTTCTCCGAAAATTAATACACTGGAAGATGAATCCTTTGCTTTCCTTGCAATATCAATTGCCTTTAAAAACTCTTCATTGCGTCCTATAATGTGGTCAAATACATAATGATTAGATATAGAGGGTATGTCCTTTTTATTATCTCCAATTAGCTCTATTTGCAAGTCTACAAGCTGCTCAGAAAGCTTCTGAATATTAGTTACATTTTTGGCAATCTCTAAGGCTCCTAATATAGTATTGTCACGATTTATAGGAATAGTAGTATTTACTGTAGTTATTTTCTGTCCCTTATAGTTTAAATAGGTCTGAGTTCTATTTATTATACTTTCACCAGTCTTTATAACACTTAATAATGTACTTGTATTTTCGTTTAAGCTAGGGAATATTTCTAATAACTGTCTGTTCATAGCTTTTTCTCTTTCTATTCCCTCAAGCTTTGCCATGGTTTCATTGTAAAATACAGTTTTACCATTCGAGTCTATTACATGAATTCCCACATCAATATGCTGCAAAACTTTTTGCAGTAAAATTTTTTCAAACTCATGTGACCTCATGAAATCATTCCCCTTTTATTATTTGACTAAATAAGCTGTATAAATGCAGCCATTCTACCAGTATTCCCTTGTTCATTTCTATAGGAAAAAAACTTTTCCGTATTGCAGCTCGTGCATAAATTACTTATTGTAATATTTCTACTTAATATCCCATTTTCCTTTAATATAATTTCATTTGCTTTCCAGAGATCTAACTGCCACGTATATATATCTTGGTTACTGAAAATACCTATTGTATTAATAAAATTATTATTAAATTGATCATGTACATCTTTTTTTACTGAATAACAACAGGTTCCAATTGAAGGGCCTATGCCTACTAATATATCCTCTGGATTAGAACTGTAAGTACTAACCATAGTTTTAATCATTTTTTCTCCTATTTTGGCTACAGTACCTTTCCAGCCTGCATGAGCAACACCAGCTACTTTTTTAGCCCTATCTAAGAAAAATAAAGGAACACAGTCTGCATAAAAAGTAAATAACATAATCCCCTTCACATTTGTTAGTAATCCATCTATTTCCTTAAAATCCATTGGCTTAACTAGTCCTTTTCCTCCGTCATCTTCCGTTATTATTCTAATGTTTGTTCCATGAACTTGATCTGACAATACCATTTTATCCATAGGTACCTCTAATGCATCTGAAATAGTTTCAAAGTTTCTCACTATATTTTCCTCATTATCTTCAGTGTTCAATCCTAAATTTAAGCTATGAAAGGGATGGGGACTAGCACCTCCTATCCTAGTAGTGAATCCATGCTTTACAATTCTAGTTTCTTCAAAGCTAGGTATAGTATAAAATTCTATTTCTTTTTGTCTATTTAATCTAAAGCCTATGTTTGCACTCATTTTAGCACCTCACCAAACTATTACTCTGTTATGATAAAAGGACTCATAAGAGTCCTATTTTTCATCAAGTAGTTTTTTTAGTTCATCCATAAAAGTATTTATATCCTTAAACTGTCTATAAACAGATGCAAATCTAACATATGCAACCTCATCTGTATTTTTAAGCTTATTCATTACCATTTCACCAATGAGCTGAGTAGTTATTTCTCTTTCCATTGAGTTAAATAAGTTTTTTTCTATTTCGTCTACTATTTCCTCTATTCTTTTCATAGAAACTGGCCTTTTTTCACATGCTCTTATTATACCGTTTAATAGCTTGTTTCTATTGTATGCTTGTCTATTTCCATCTTTCTTTATGACCACTAGTGGAATGTCTTCTATCTTTTCATAAGTAGTAAATCTCTTACTACATTTAATACATTCCCTTCGTCTTCGAATAGCTTGTCCTTCATCAGTTGGTCTGGAATCTATTACCTTGGATTCATAATAATCACAATAGGGACATTTCATGTTTGTTTCCCCTCCTTTTAGCCAAAGTCTTAATCAAATTATATTATATCTTTTATTATGTGTCCATATATAAACAGTTTTAAGCCCTATATATTTTTCTCTTTGCTATTCTTTTTTATTTTCATCTCCATAATATAAATAATCCTCTGTGTTTAAATTAAGATCTACTAATATAACATCGCTGCCTATTCTTACAATGTTTTGCCATTTAATTACATAGTCTAAGTTCTTCCCAAATAAGCCTAATATCCTACCTGGTCCTGGAAGCATAATAGCTTCTACAGTTCCCTTTTCTAAGTTCACTTCAATATCAGATATTAAACCTAATCTAGTACCATCCCTTACATTTATTACTTCCTTCTCACGTAAATCAGTTGCCTTTACCATTGCTTATCACCTTCTTCTAATTTATCTCTATAATATATATGCTACAATTACCTCTATTATTATTCCTAATATTTTGTTGTGAAAGCAATGGTAAAAGAAAACATGTTATATTAATTTTCTCATGTGCTTTAACGCATTTTTTTCAAGTCTTGATACTTGAGCTTGAGATATTCCTATTTCCTCTGCAACCTCCATTTGTGTTTTGCCTTCATAAAATCTTAAGTTTAAGATCAGTTTTTCTCTGTCATTTAGCTTTCTAATAGCTTCTCTTAATGCTATTTCTTCAAGCCATGTTTCATCTTCACTTTTTTCATCACTAACCTGATCCATGACATATATAGCATCTCCACTATCGTGATATATAGGTTCAAACAATGAAATAGGATCTTGAATTGCATCTAGTGCAAATACTACCTCTTCCTTAGGTAGCCCTAATACTTCTGCTATCTCAGTTATGGTTGGCTCCTTTGAGTTTTTATTTATGAGCTGATCTCTAGCTTGTAATGCTTTATATGCAATATCTCTTAAGGATCTGCTTACTCTTATTGAATTATTATCTCTTAAATATCTTCTGATTTCCCCGATAATCATGGGAACTGCATAGGTTGAAAATCTAACGTTTTGAGATAAATCAAAATTGTCTATTGCCTTTATTAATCCTATACATCCTACCTGGAACAAATCATCAACATGTTCTCCTCTTTTACTAAATCTCTGTATAACACTTAGTACTAGCCTTAAATTTCCTCTCACAAATTCTTCTCTTGCAGTCATATCGCCTGCATGTATCCTATCAAATAACACTCTCATTTCTTTATTAGTAAGTACAGGTAATTCTGATGTGTTTACTCCGCATATTTCAACTTTGTTTATATGCATATAAGTAATTCATTCCTTTCATGATGTTTTGCCCCTTTTACATAAAAATTATTGCCTTTTTAATTGTTTATTATTCAACAATTAATGTAAATAGATTAAGTTATTGTAAAATAAAAATGAGATTCAGCATATTATTCCTAGTTACAAACCATACATAACTAAAAACAATATTGATGAACCTCAGTCTACCTGTACTATTAATGTATTTTTCTTATTTTTTGATTTTTTATACCATTTTGCTGATTTCTTTTTTTAATCTTTTAATTATTCTCTTTTCCAATCTGGATATATATGATTGTGAAATCCCTAATAAATCCGCTACTTCTTTCTGAGTTTTTTCCTCACCATTTTCTAAACCAAATCTAAGCTCCATAATTTTCTTTTCCCTATTGGAGAGTTTGCAAATTGCTTGGTTTAACAAGCTCTTATCTACCTCTTCCTCTAAATTTTTGAATATAATATCATTGTCTGTGCCTAATATATCTGATAATAATAGCTCGTTTCCATCCCAATCAATATTTAATGGTTCATCAAAGGATATCTCTGCTTTAGCTCTACTATTTCTTCTAAGATACATTAAAATTTCATTTTCTATACATTTCGAAGCATATGTAGCAAGCTTAATTTTTTTATCAGGATTAAATGTATTTACAGCTTTTATTAGTCCAATAGTACCTATTGAAACTAAATCTTCTACTCCAATTCCTGTATTTTCAAATTTTCTTGCAATATAAACTACTAGTCTTAAATTCCTTTCTATTAAAATAGTCCGAATAGTATCATCCTCATTAAGTCTTGAAACAAGGTAGTTCTCTTCCTCTTGAGTCAATGGTGGTGGCAATACTTCACTTCCACCAATATAGAAAACCTCAGACTCATCATATAAGCCTATTTTTCTTAATATTTTTATATAATATATTCTTATAATTAATTTTAGCTTGTATATTCTTTTCTTCACTTATACTACCTCCTTTTCTATAAACATTTCAGGATGAAGTAATGCAACATAGTTATGGTCATTTGATAAGGTATTATTATATATACCTACAATTATGTCACAAAATATTTTATCTTCATCATCTTTAACTATCACTTTGTCTGGCTTAAATCCTATTAGCATTCCATTTTCCTTACCCAAGGATTTGTAAGGTATTAGCCTAAACTTTATGTTAGTCATGTTTTCAACCATTATTGCAGAAATAGTTTCTAGGTCGTTTTCCTTATATCTTTTAAAAATATCTTGTACCTGTTCAGGTAATAGCTCTTTGATAGCATTAAACTGTATTATTATTACTGGTGTCTTAGTAACAGGATCTCTTAACATATTTCCAGTATCTAAAAGTCCTACTATTTCAACACTTTTACTATTTAAGCCTACAACAATTGGAATAAAGGTTTTACCCTTTGCTAAAAAGGTATGGATATATCCCCATACGGTTTTAATTAGAGTGTATGAAACAAATATTGCAAGTGCTAATAGCTTCACTGGAAAATCCTTAATATAAAATATACCATTACCAGCGTAGGTCTCAGCTTGAGCTAAGTAGAATAAAGCCAATGATGCACCAGCAAATATAAAAGCCATTACATAAAAGGTTGAAATAAGCCTAATAAACTTTTTAAGCTTAGATGGATTGAATCCAACTATTATTATTAATATAGAGACAGAGATTTTAATAATAAATTTTGTCATGAATTTTAATGAAGGAAAGAATATGACTAAAGAATATATTGCCCCAATAAAAGAAGCCAATAATACTCTAATATTATTTGCTTCTGTTTTAGTAAATTTTTTTGTTAAATGCAGTAGAATATAGTTAATCAGCATATTCTCCAATAAAAGGTATTCAGCATATATGTACAAAATATTGCCCCCTCTATTGTACATTCATATTCTATTTAACTTTTATTCAATAACCTTTAATATTATGTCTATTATAATATATGTAATATTAGAATTCTGTCACTTATTGAAGTCGAAAAAAAACTCTTTCTAGAAACTAGAAAGAGTTATTTATCTCTTCTTCTTAAAAACGTCGGAATATCGAGATCGTCATTATCAAGTTGCTTTGTATCTGGCATAACCTTTTCTTTAACCTTATCGCCAGTGATTGACAATTTTTGCGTTTCCACAGGAGCTTGTTTTTTAATGTTGTCGAATCCTGTAGCAATTACGGTTATTTTTATTTCATCTTTAAGATTATCATCAAGCCCAGCACCAAAAATAATATTTGCGTCAGGGTCAACTGATTGTCTAATTAAATCAGCAGCCTCATTGACTTCAAAAATTCCTAGGTTTGGCCCCCCTGTAATATTTAATAATACACCCTTTGCTCCTTCAATTGAAGTTTCAAGTAAAGGACTATGTATTGCCTGCTTAGCAGCTTCTGTTGCTCTATTTTCTCCACTAGCTTTTCCAATTCCCATATGCGCAAGACCCTGATTAGACATAATAGTTTTAACGTCAGCAAAGTCTAAGTTAATCAATGCAGGAACTGCTATTAAATCGGATATACCCTGAATTCCTTGTCTTAGAACGTCATCTGCTATGCAAAATGCTTCTACAATAGAAGTTTTTCTCTCTGCCACCTGTAATAATCTATCATTAGGAATAGTAACTAAGGTATCAACTCTACTTTTAAGCTCTTCTATTCCCTTTTCTGCATGAATCATTCTCTTTCTACCTTCAAACATAAAAGGCTTGGTAACTACTCCTACAGTCAAAATCCCAAGTTCTTTTGCGATTTCAGCAACTATAGGTGCTGCTCCAGTTCCTGTACCACCACCCATACCAGCAGTAATAAATACCATATCGGCACCCTTTAATATTTCCATTAATTCATTTCTATTCTCTTCAGCAGCCTTAGCTCCTATCTCCGGATTAGCTCCTGCTCCAAGACCTCTTGTAAGCTTTTCACCAATTTGAACCTTTATCTCTGCTTTTGAAGAATATAATGCTTGTTTATCAGTATTTACGGATATAAATTCAATACCCTTTACTTGGCTCTCTATCATTCTATTAACAGCGTTGTTTCCTCCGCCACCTACTCCAATGACTTTAATATGAGCAAATTGTTCCACATCTACTTCAAAATCGAACATACAGTTACCCCCTTATTTAATACTAGAAATAGTCATTCCAAAGTTTTTTAAAAATCGAAACTACTTTATTTTCTTCTTTATTTCTGCTTTTATTTCTCATTCTTTTTTTCTCGACATTATTGTATTCTATATAATAATTGAATTTCCTCTTTAAAGAATAATTAATCATTCCTACTGAAGCTGAAAAAATTGGATCTTTAACTCCTAATCCACTAGGCTGTCCAACCCGTATAGGGAGGTCAAACAGTATTCTACCTAGTTCTTTGACCCCTCTTAAATAGCTTATTCCTCCTCCAGTAATAACTACACCTGCCAATATTTCGTTCTTTAGTCCTAACTTCATAAGCTCATTATTAATAATCTCAAATATTTCTCCTACTCTAGCTTCAATAATTTCTGCTAATTGCAGCTCTGGTATTTTGATTTTTTCATTCAGCCCTATGGGTGTAGCTTCAAATATATTATCATTCTTTGCTAAGCCAGTATATGCTAACCCATATTTTCTTTTAATATCCTCACTCTCTTTTACAGCAAGCCTCAGCCCTATAGAAATATCATTTGTAATGTGGTTGCCTGCTGCAGGAATAAGACCCGAATAAACAATGTTTCCATCTTTAAACACTGAAAAGTCTGTAGTCCCTGCTCCTATGTCAATGAGTAAAACTCCAAGTTCAGTCTCATCCTTGGTAAGCACTGATTCAGATGTAGCTAAAGGCTCCATAATAATGCCTAGCACTTCTAGTCCAGCCTTATTTACACTCTTCACTAAATTTTGAATTGTAGTAAGTGAGGCTGTAACTATTTCTACATCAGCTTCGAGTCTAACTCCAAACATGCCTGTAGGATCACTAATTTCGTCATACCCATCTACAATGTATTGTACTGGTACTATGTCAACAATTTGACGATCAGGGGGAACTGATATTATTGTAGCTGAATTTAATACTCTTTTAATGTCGTCTACGCCTATCTCTCTATTATCATTAGAAACAGCAATTATTCCTTTATTTCTAATAATACTTGTATAGCCACCGGGAATATTGACATAAACTTGATTTATCTCAACATCAGCCATATTTTCTGCTTGCTCTACAGATTCACTTATGGACTTGGCAGTAGACTCAATATCTACAACTACACCTTTTCTAATACCTTCACATTGAGCTTTGCCAATTCCAATAATCTGTACTTTCCCGTTTCTATCTAGTTCACTAATGATAGTGCATATTTTTGATGTTCCTATATCAATAGATGCGATATAGTCACTCATATTATTTCCCCCTTAGTTGAAGCAGATGTTATTATATATTAAATTCAATATATCTGCCTTTTTTCCTCTTTTTTTGATAAAAATAATGATTTTTATCTTGTTTCATTAATTAGTATCTTTTTTGCTAAAAAAATATCTTCTTATAATAGCAAAATTTTGGAATAGCCTCCCTCCAAAAGTAAATATAGCTGCATAATAAAGAGGTACACCAAGTCTATCCCCAACATAAGCTAAAAATGCTGCTAGTATTGCATTGCCAAAAAATCCAGATATAAATATTGCTGTATTAAATTTTTTATCAAGTGTTGCTCTTATACCTCCAAAAACTGAGTCTAAACATGCTAATATAGCAACTGATACATACAAGGAATAGCTTGCAGAGTATGTTATAGGTAAATATATTCCTATCAACACCCCCATAAGGATACCTATAAAAGCTAAAATAACCATTATTATTCACCTTCTTTTTTTGGTTTTGCATACTTAAATTCTTGATCTGTCCAATAATATCTAGGTACATATACATTGTCCTTTATAATTGCTTCAACTCTTAATTTGTAAATTTCCCTTAATTGCCAACCATAAGTATTAGGCGCGTTAATAGCAGCGTATAGCAGCTTAGGATCACCAATTGCAGTTATTATAAAGGGATTGGCAGAGCTTCTTCCGTTTACTCTTATTGTAGGACCAGCACATTTTATTTCTGATCTAGACATTACTCTTTGACCGTTAATACTGATAGCCTCTGCTCCAGCTTTTCTTAAGTCATTCAATAATATTTGAATATCTGCATCATGTATAATGTCTTCATTTATTTCTGCACCTACTATGTCCTCATCTTCATTATCAGCTATTAATACTCTTATTCCAGGTCCTTGAACATCATCTAATCCTGCTATAAGTTTAATTTCTTTTATTCCATTCAATAAGTGCTCTGAAATATCTGTTTCTTCGTTATTTATCAATTCTTCTAACTCTTCTAATTCTTTTTCTTTTTTTATTATTAATTCTTTTATGTCCTCAATTTCTTTGTTCATATTGTTTATATCATTTTTCATTATCTGTATTGACTTTAATGATACTAAATCATAATCATCAATATTTTGCTTCATTTGAAATGATAGCAGTACTCCTAGGAGAACAGAAAAAAATATAAGCCATACAATACTACTCTTTTTTTCTCCCATTGTTTAATCCCTCCAATGGTTAATTTGAAATTTCCTCTAAGGGTTTAGCATATCTAAACTCCTTTATTTTTCTATATTTAGGAATAACTATATTCTGTTCCTGTTTTATGTGTATATCTAGGTTAAGCAAGTTTTCCATGCGCCATATAATTCCACGCTTAATTCTTAATGCATTTTCTAAATCATCGGGTTTCCCAATGGCTTTTATAACAAAGGGCGGTCCAAAGGAAACTCCATTGATTTCCAAATGTTTAGCAGCTGGAACAATTTCCGTAAAACTAGTATATCTTTGTTCATTAATAGATATGGCTTCAGCTTCTGTTGCATTTATTACACTAATTATTTGAAGAAGGAATTCATAATTATCTACTATGGCACTTGAATCTTCCCCATATAAAACCTCCATTGGTGGATCGTTAATTTCAATAACTATTCCAGGCCCTTGAACACTTTCATAGCCAGCTAAAACTCTGTACTTTTCAATATCTTTATATAAATTTTCTAAATACACGTCTTTTTCAGCTTCACCTTTTTCATACTGTTTTAGCTTTGCCTCAAGATTATCTAGTTCATTTCTTATTCTATCTCTTTCATCTTGTATTTTTTTATAATCAATAGCAAGCTGTTGAGCTCTTTGAGTAGGAATTGTACTAGAGCCTATGTTGTTTTCAACAGACTTAAGCTGAATAGCTAAAATAACGCCCAATATTATGCAAACTAATATAATTAAAATATTGCTCTTAATATCTTTCATTTTCCTCCCCCTAGTCATTATCTTTTATTATGATTGCATTGTTTCCTTTATCTAGGTGAATAGCTTTGTATCTTTGATTATTGCTTTCTAACTCCTTTAATATAGCTTGAAGAAAATTCAATTTATATTTTACATCATCTAAGGTTCCAAATGCAACCTCTTGTCCATTTTCCAAATAAATGGTGATTTCTCCATCTTCATCAAATGACACCTGGTTAAAAGTTTCAGCTAGCCCTAGCTTAGTACAAGAATCAATAAATTCTAAAATCAAATTATTCATTTCATCATTATTAAAAATAATTTCTTTGCCTATCTCTGCTTCTTCTATTTCTAAATTGCTTATAGTTATACACTTATTATCTTTTTTTTCTGAAAGAATGTTTAAAATAATTCCTTCATCATCAATGTATATATAAGACCCAATATGAACTATAACAGCGGCTTCTTTTCTTTCCTCAATATGAATAGCAATTTTATTAGGTAGCTTTCTTTTCACTTTTACATTTTTTGTGTAGGGATGAAGTTTAATATTCTCTTTAGCGGATTTTAAATTAATTTTAAAAATATTCTCACCAGTAGTAACTCCCGATGCAAGTATTAGCTTATCATCAGATATTTGTTCGTTTCCAAACACCTCTATATTTGAAATATGAAAGAAGCTTGTCTTAGTATATAAAATAAAAAAAATAGAGATTAATAATAAAAATATAATAAATATAAGTCCAGTTTTTTTCTTTTTAATTTTTTTATCTATGTTGCTATTTTTTTTCATAGTAGCTCCTCCACTAAGGCTTGTCCCTTGAGCCTTAAGCAGCATAAGCTGCTTAAATTTTCTTTATATCTGCGTTTAATGCCATGAGTGCCTTTTCTAGACCATCATATCCTCTTTCAATATGATAGGTATCTTCAATAATAGAAGTGCCTTTAGCAGCTAATGCAGCTAAAACTAAGGCAGCTCCACCTCTTAAATCTTTAGATGTAACCTTTGCGCCTGTTAGTTCCTTAGCACCTTTAATTATAGCAACCTTACCAACTGTTTTTATATTAGCTCCCATTCTAATAAGCTCTTCTACATGCTTAAATCTATTCTCGAATATAGTTTCTGTAACTATGCTAGTTCCATTTGCAATACTCAGTAGTGCAATTGTTTGAGCCTGCATATCTGTTGGAAATCCTGGATAAGGTAGAGTTTGAACTGTTTCAATAGCATTTGGTCTTTTAGGTCCAATAATTTTTAAGGTAGTACAGTTATTATATATCATGCATCCAGTTTCTTTAAGCTTCGCTATTATAGATTGAATATGTTCTACCTCAATATTCTTTAAAACTACCTCTCCTCCAGTTATAGCAGAAGCTATCATATAAGTACCTGCCACTATTCTATCAGGTATAATAGTATGCTCTACGCTAGTAAAGCTATCTACACCGTCTATTCTTATTACACTTGTGCCTGCACCATGTATTTTGGCTCCTATTCCTTTGAGGAAGTTTTGAAGATCAATAATTTCAGGTTCTCGAGCAGCGTTTCGGATTATTGTAGTACCTTCTGCTCTTACTGCTGCTAGCATAATATTCTCTGTAGCACCAACGCTGGGATAATCTAGCTGTATGTCACAGCCCTTTAACTTGTCAGCCTTACAGTATAGAAAACCATGGGCTTCTTCTATTGTTGCCCCTAGCTCCTTAAGGGCCTTTAAATGCAAATCTATAGGTCTAGGTCCTATTTCACATCCTCCAGGATAGCTTATTTCAACCTCACCACATCTATTTAGCATAGCCCCCATTAATATAATTGAGGAACGCATTTCTCGTACAAGCTCTTCAGGTATTCTAATTTTAGAAATATCTCTTGAATCAACGAAAATTATATTGTCTGACCTATTGACCTTACACCCTATGGCTAATAATATCTGTTCCATAATCTCTACATCTCTTAGATTTGGAGTATTAAAAATTGTACTTGTATTATTGTTGATTACAGTAGCTGCTAGTATAGGTAGCACAGAATTTTTGGCTCCAATTACAGGAATTTCGCCAACTAATCTTTTGCCTCCCTCTATGATATACTTACTCATCCTTACACCTCCAGAATATGCTCCAAACTATATGTAAAAAACAATATATATTTATCTTATGCATATTCTTTAAAGGTGTTACAACTTACAACATTCTACATAGTTATTTATTTTATATAAATTCCTTTATAATATCTAATATTCTTTCATCTGCATTAATGATACCCATTTCTTTGCTTTTTAAGGTCATTTCTCTTAACTTTATTTTATTGGATAGTAAACCATTTATTTCTTCATTTAACAATTGACCATTTAAGTCCTTTTCAAGTATTACTATACTTGCTCCCTTTTTCTCTAATGCTCTAGCATTATATTCTTGATGATTTTCAGTTGTATATGCTTTAGGTATTAATATACTAGGTATTCCAATGGCTGTTATCTCTGCAATAGCAATGGCCCCACCACTGGTTATTATTAAATTAGCAATAGATAGAGCCTTTGGTACTTCAAAAAAATAAGGATACACTCTAATGTTTTCTTTAAACTGGTATATACCTTTCTTATTTAATTCCTCCATAAAGCCATCATAAAGTCTCTTACCTGTAACATGAATTATCTGTATGTTGTTATTATCATAATTTTTAAGGATTACATCGAGCATTGCATCATTAAGTTTCTTTTGTCCCCCACTTCCTCCAAAGGATAAAACAAAGGGTTTATCTGGTCTAATATTCAAGTCCTTGTATGCTATTCCCTTATCAAAACCTATAATATCTTGTCTAATAGGGTTACCTGTTATAACTAGCTTCTTAGAATTGTTAAAATGCTTTCTTGATTCTTCAAAGCTTCCTGCAATTTTATCTACAAATTTTGATAAAATCCTGTTTGTAGCACCAGGAAAAGCATTTTGCTCATGTATTATTGTAGGAATTTTCTTCATTGATGCCAATAATACTATTGGACCACAAACATATCCTCCAGTACCTATGACTATATCTGGTTTAAAATCGTTTATAATATTTCTACCATCCTTAAATCCTAAAAATAGTTCTCCAATGGATTTTAAGGTATCCTTTGAAAGCTTTCTTTTAAATCCTTTTACTCTAATAGTTTTAAAATCGAAGCCTTCCTTTGGTACTATCTCAGCCTCTAGTCCATTTTCTGTTCCTACATATAATATTTCTGAATTTTTATATTCCTTTTTTATTTTTCTTGCTATGGCTAGGGCTGGATAAATATGACCACCTGTACCCCCTCCAGTAATTAAAAACTTCATATTTTTCAACTCCCACTAATATCTGTATGCCTAGATATATTCAACAAAATTCCCGCTGCTCCCATATACATCATTAGAGATGTACCCCCAAAGCTTACAAAAGGCAAGGTAATACCCGTTGTAGGCATAGAAGAAGTTACAACTGCAATATGGATCATAGATTGAACAGTAATAAGTATTACTATCCCAGCTGCAAGATAACATCCAAATAAATCCTTTGTGCTTAGTGCTATTCTAATGCCTCGCCAAATAATGAGAAGAAATAGAAGAATTACTGTAACACTACCTATAAATCCAAGCTCTTCCCCAATAATTGAAAATATAAAATCATTATATGGCTCAGGTATATAGAAGAATTTTTGTCTGCTTTTCCCTAACCCAAGTCCAAACAATCCGCCAGAACCAAGTGCATAAAGAGATTGTACTGCTTGCCATCCAACATTGTCCTTTACTTCAGGTGCAAAGGGGTCTAAAAAAGCTGTAAACCTTCTAAGTCTAAATGGCTCTAGTTTTATAGCCAAATAACCGCTCATTGCTCCTATTGAGCCAAGAAACGTAAGATATATAATTTTAGTTCCTGCAATGAATAAAATACCAAACAACGATATTCCTATAGTTGCTGCAGTACCTAGATCCTTCTGAAGTAGTACCATACCACATGCAATTCCGATAATAACTAATGAAGGCAAAAAAGTTTTAAACATACTCTTCATATTGTCCTTTCTTTTAGCTAAAAATGAAGAAAGATAAATAATAGAACCCCATTTTATAGCATCTGAAGGCATGAAGGTAGTAAAACCTAGATTAATCCATCTTCTAGCTCCTTTAATCTCTATACCTAAATCAGTAAATATTAGTAATCCAGTAATAATTGAGCCTATAAATATCAACTTCGATAGTTTATCTAGCCTCCAGTAATCAAAATTCATAAAGAACAACATAGCTACTAACCCTACTCCACTAGCAAATAGTTGTTTTTTAAGGAAATGATAACCATCATCCATTTTATATAAGGAATCAGGCCAACTGGAGCTAAAAACCATTATTATTCCTATGAAAACAAGTAAAATAACGGAAATCATCAAGGTAAAGTCGCTGGCTCTTTTTTTAGCCATTATTAAGCCTCCCTTAAACTCTTTACAGCCTGCTTAAATACTTTTCCCCTTTCTTCATAGCTCTTAAACATATCCCAACTTGCACATGCAGGAGAAAGAAGTATATTGTCACCAGGTACTGCTAATTCAAAGCTTTTACCAACTGCTTCTTCAATACTACCTACTATATATATATTACTAAAGCCTTTACTTATTGCAGTTTCTTTAATTTTTTCACTAGTTTCTCCTAACAAAACTAAGGCTTTAACCTTATCTTCAAAACTATCAATAAACTCTTCAAAGCCTGTTCCTTTGTCCATGCCTCCTGCAATCAATATTATAGGCTTTTTTAAGGCCTGAATAGCTTTAATTGATGCATCTGGATTGGTACCCTTAGAATCATTGTAAAAACTAACTTCTGAAATATTGTCTACATACTCTATTCTATGCTCTACCCCTTCAAATTCTCTCAGGGTCTTTTCTATAATCTCTGGTTTTATTCCTAATGCCCATCCAATTGAAACTACTGCTAATGCATTTTCAAGATTATGTCTTCCAGGTATCCTTATATCTTTAGAATCCATGACGTAAATTGTGTTTTTTCCATCACTAATTATAATTTGATTATTGTCTATATATACTCCATTATCTAACTTATTGCCTACGCTAAAGTAAATCAAATCTGATTTAACTTCTTTGCCTATTTCTCTTAAGAGTAAATCGTCATAATTTAATATAGTATAGTCGCCTTTTTGTTGATTTTTAAGTATTTTCTTTTTTGCTTCTACATAGTTATCAAAGGTTTTATGCCAATTTAAATGGTCTGGTGTAATATTAGTTATTACACTTATTTTAGGTCTAAAAAGTTTCGTGCTTTCTAGCTGGAAGCTACTAGCTTCTATTACAAAAACATCTTCTTTCTGTGCATTGATAGTCTCCCATAATACTCCCACCCCAATATTCCCAGTAACATGACATTTTAATCCCATGTTTTTAATTAGTTCACCAGTAAGTGCTGTTGTAGTAGTTTTCCCATTAGTACCAGTAATGGCGATAAACCTGTTTTTACTTATTCTATAAGCCAGTTCAATATCTGTAATCACTTCTATATTATTATTTTTAGCATTTAATAAAAGCGGTATCTCTACAGGAATTCCTGGGCTTTTTACTATTAAATAAATATTGTCTAAGCAGATGTCATTACTACCTAACACATATTTTATATTAATATCCTTTAATTCTGCTAATTGTTCTTCAAGCTCTTCTTCTTTTTTCATATCTGTAACAATTATATTAGCTCCTAATTTATCAAGTGCTTTAGCTGTAGATACACCACTTACGGCTAAACCTAAAATCAATACATTTTTACCTTTTAACTCCATATTATTCACCTGCTTTTTCAAAAATTAACTCAAACTATATATGCCTATTAAGCACAACATTACAGTTGCTGACCAAAACACTACCACTACCTTAGTCTCTTTCCATCCTTTTTGTTCGTAATGATGATGAAGAGGAGCCATTAAAAAAACTCTTCTTCCTGTTAATTTAAAAGAAGCCACTTGAATCATTACAGATACAATTTCAGCAAAATATATACCTCCAACTATAGGTATTATTAAGGACAGGTTAAGCAGCACAGCTATTGATGAAACGGCTCCACCTAAAGCTAGAGAACCTGTATCTCCCATGAACACCTTCGCTGGATAGGAATTATGTCTAAGAAATCCAAGACAAGTACCAGCAAGAGCAGCAGAAAATACAGCTATGCTATTCATTCCAGCATCTAAAGCAACTAAACTAAAAAATGACATTACAATGAGGGTAACTCCTGAAGCCAGACCATCTAATCCGTCTGTAAAATTAACAGCATTTACAGTGCCAAGAACTACCACAACAATAAATGGAACATATAAGCGCCCTAAATCTAGATATCCATTGTCTATAAAGGGAACTATTAATTTAGTTCCAAGAACTGAATTGTTAGATTGATATATGGCTAAAATCATTGCCAGGGCAACCTGTCCAATTAGCTTTTGATATGCTCTAAGTCCTAGGGACCTTTTTAACACCACTTTTATAAAATCATCAATAAACCCAATAAATCCAAATCCAACTGTAAATATGAGCAGAACAATCATATCCCTGTTAAGCAATCCAGAAGAGATAGTTGTTATTAGGAGAGCAATTATCATTATTATGCCTCCCATTGTAGGCGTTCCACTCTTTTTAAAATGCGTCTTAGGCCCTTCTTCTCTTATGCTCTGCCCAACTTTTAATTTTTTTAATACAGGTATAAGAATAGGTCCTAATAATAATGTTATTATAAAGGATATTATAATTACCCTAATTATATCTTTATAATCTGACATGTTTTCTCCTCCAAGTGTGTTTTAATAATGTTTTCTAAAAGTATATTATAGTGTTTTCAGTGCTTCTAATACAATCTTCCTCTCATCAAAAGGAAAGGTAGTATCTCCTATAATGATATAAGATTCATGTCCCTTCCCCGCTAATAGAATTATGTCTTTTGGTTTACTATTTTTAATAGCATATTCTATAGCTTCTTTTCTATCAACAATAGCAATATAGTCACCATTGACTTTTTTTATACCCTCTATTATATGGTCTATAATTTGCTGTGGATCTTCAGTCCTAGGATTATCTGAGGTTACAATGCATAAGTCACAATGAGTACCTGCAACTTCCCCCATTGGTGTCCTCTTGCTAATATCTCTATCTCCACCTGCTCCAAAAACTATTATTTTCCTTCCTTCTGAAAAATCATCTATAACATTTAATATCTTTTCAAGAGCATCTGCAGTATGTGCAAAATCAATAATAACAGTAAAATCTTTATCTGTAGGAATAACTTCAAATCTCCCCTTAACTCCTTTTATCTGTTCCAGTCCCAATTTTATATCATTAAGGTCAATGCCATAGGCATAGGCACATGAAGCAGCGGCTAAACCATTGTATATTGTGAATTTGCCTGGTATGTTCATGTTCACCTTAATATTCCCTTTTGGGGTATTGAGAGAAAAAATTACACCAGTAGCAGAATATACTATATCTGTGGCATAAATATCTGATTCATACTCAATGCCATATGTTAATAATGGTGTGTCTAAAGTAGAGATTTCTTTAATTAGCTTTCTTCCATACTTATCATCAATATTTATTATATTGCATTTACTAGTCATATAGAAAAGTTTTTTCTTTGCATTATAATAATTTTCTATACTTTGATGATAATCTAAATGCTCCTTAGTCAAATTAGTGAATATACCTACATTAAAATCACAGTTCTCAACTCTGCTAAGCTCCAGAGAATGAGAAGACACTTCCATAACACAGCTATATGCATCAGCCTTAACCAATTTACTAAATATCCGTTGTAGCTCAAGGGATTCTGGGGTTGTGTTTTTTGTGTCTATATGAGTTCCATCTACAAAGCTCCCGACCGTTCCTATTATGCCATTTTTCTTGTTGTTCATCTTTAATATAGAATCTATAATGTATGTAATGCTAGTTTTCCCATTTGTACCTGTTACGCCTATTAGCTCGATTTTTTTTGATGGATTTCCATAAAACTCTGAAGATAATTTTGCTAAAGCTTTTCTTGTATCTTTAACTTTTATTATTACCGCATCATGGCTTATGCTTACATCTTTTTCTACAACAATTGCTATTGCTCCATTATCTAAAGCATGTTCTATATAATCATGTCCATCAACCTTAAAGCCATTAATAGCAACAAAGACATTGCCTTTTACTACTTTTCGAGAATCATATTGAATACCAGTGATCTTAATATTTGTTTCTCCAATAACTTCTTCTGCCTTTAGCTCAGAAACTAATCTATTTAAATTCATCTGTTACACCTCACAGATTAAAATCAATTACCCTATATGATAATACCACAAATTTATAAAGTATTATAGTCTACTTAAAAGGCAACTTTCAAACATTTTGCTTGAAGTTGCCTTTTAAGTCAGTTTTAATTAACATTGTCAAATCTTACATTAACTAGTGAATTAAAGTCCACTTCAGTACCTGCCTTTGGAATCTGTCCAACTACTATTCCTGACCCTGAAAATTCAAACCTTAAATTAAGTTGATTTAAAAGCTCTAGAGCTTCCTCACGAGTTTTACCAGTTAAATCTGGCACAATAATTTTTTCAGTTTCCCTTCTTGTTGATTCTATATATAAGTCCAAATTTGCTCCTTTTTTAACTACACTTCCAGGCTGTGGAAACTGGTCTAACACTACTGCTCCTCCCTCTATATAATAGGCATCAGTAGTATATTTTAAACCTAATGCCAAAATTATTTTACTAGCATCTGTAATGCTTTTGTTTCTTACATCTGGGACTGTAACATTTTCATTTTCAGTAGTACTTTTTTCTGCTTCTGTAAACTGAGGCTCTACATCCATATAGCTTAAAATATCCTTGACTACTTGACCTGCAACAGGTGCTGCAATTTGCCCACCATAATAAGCCCCATTACTTGGCTCATCTACTATAACTAATACTGCGATTTTAGGGTCATTAGCTGGTGCCACAGCAAGAAATGATGCAATATACTTACCATCAGCATAGCGACCGTCTATGACCTTTTGAGCTGTACCTGTTTTACCTGCCACTCGATAGCCTGGAACATAGGCACTTTTACCTGTGCCCTCTGTTACTACACTTTCTAATATTTTCATCATTGTTTTTGATGTTTCTTCAGAAATAACCTTTCTTCTAATTTCTGGCTCATATTGATGTACAACATTTCCTTCCGAATCTACTAATTCTTTCACTACTCTAGGAACCATAAGATTGCCACCATTGGCTATAGCACTCACAGCTGTAATCAGTTGTATTGGAGTAACTGCAATTCCTTGGCCAAATGATATAGTAGCCAGATTTACGTCTTTAATAGCCTGTGAGCTGCTAGGTATAATTCCTAGAGCTTCACCTGAAAACGGAATTCCAGTAGGCTCACCAAAACCAAATGCTTTGATGTATTCATACATCTTTTCCGCTCCTAGCCTTAAGCCGACTTCAACAAAAACTACGTTGCAGGAGTTCTGAACACCTTCTACAAATGTTTGATCTCCATGGGGATTATAGTATCTCCAGCATTTTATAGGTTTACCACTTTTTATTTGTCTAACATACCCACCACAATAAATTTTACTATTAGGGGTAACCACATTTTCTTCTAAACCTACAGCAGCAGTAATTATCTTAAAAGTAGAACCAGGCTCATATACGTCATTAATAGAATAATTTCTCCACATATCATACCATTTATTGATTAATTCCTCTTGTGTTAGTCCTTCCCAAGATTTAGCTAATGCTTCATCATTTGGTACGGTTGGATAATTGGGATCATAGTCAGGTTTATTAGCCATTGCCAATAGGTCTCCTGTTTGAGGCTCCATAACTATAATTGATACGTTTTTTGCTTTGTTTTTTACTAATACTTCTAAGGCTGCTTTTTCTGCAAAGTGCTGAATAGTTTCATCCATAGTTAATACTACGTTCAATCCATCCTTAGCCTCATAAAGTCTTTCTTCATCATAGGGAAGCTGTCTTCCAGCCCCATCTGCAGTTTTAACCCACTTTCCAGGGATTCCAGTTAAATATTTATTGTATGCTCTCTCTATCCCATATTGCCCCACTTGATCTACATTATTGTGACCTATAATATGAGCTGCAAAGCTTCCAAAAGGATAATATCTTTTATTATCCTCGGCTAACTCTATCCCCTTTATACTAGCTTCTCTTAGTAATCTGCTTTCTTCTTTTTCAATCCATTGTTTAATCTTAACTATACTCTGCTTACTAGTTATTTTATTATATACCTCATCTTTATCTAAACCTAGTATCTCAGCTATTATTTTTGCATTTTCTTCAGGCTTTTCAATGTCAGCAGGTCTGCACCATACTGTATCTCTACTTACGCTTATTGCAAGTTTTTTGCCCTTACTATCTAGTATGTATCCTCTTTTGGCCTTTACAGGAATTCCTCTACTCCATTGCTCCAAGGCTTGTTTTTTTAAATCCTCACCTTGTACAACTTGTATAATTCCTAATCTTACAATCAGAGTGAAGACTACTGCTGAAATTAAAAACAAAGAAAATATTAGTCTTCTTTTAGTCGATAAAGTAGGTACTGACACGGCTTGAACCTCCTAAAGCTTATTAGATATTTGGCCTATTACATTGCTAAATAATTTCAAAAACCCTAATTTTTCTGATTTTTCTTCAACCTTTATTCCACTATCTATATCATAGCTATTAACTGCAATATACACTACTTGCTCATTAGTAGGATATATCATACCTAGTCTTGTTTCAGCTTCTTTCTCTATCCAGCCAGACTCTTTAATTCTTTCTAAATCTAATGAAATATCTACCTTGTGCTTATTAAGTGTTTTTATATCCTTTTCTAGCTTTGAAATCTCCATTTTAATCTGAGTTATTTGAGCATATCTAAATAATACTCCAAGGCACACAAATAAAATTAAAAATGCAACTGCAAAGAACTTTATCTTAGCAGAGGAATTACTCTTCTTGTTTTGTGTAACCTTTTTAGTTCTTTTTATATCTATGTTATTGTCTTCGTAATATGAATACACTTCTTTTTTGGCTACTAACAAGTTTATTCACTCTCCTTATTATTTAGAACACTAAATTTTCTCTCCGATCCTAAGCTTTGCACTTCTTGACCTTGGATTTAATTCAATTTCCTTATCTGATGGTAATATTGGTTTTCTTGTAATAATATTTAGTTCCTTTTTCTTATTACATGTACATATTGGAAGTTCAGGAGGGCATATACAATCTAGACTAAGTTCCTTAAATGTCTCTTTAACTATTCTGTCCTCTAAAGAATGAAAAGTTATAATACAGATTCGTCCTCCTGCCTTTAATGCATTTACCGCCTTTATTATAGATTCCCTTAATATTCCTAATTCATTATTTACCTCTATGCGTATCGCTTGAAATGTTCTTTTTGCAGGATGGGGTCCATCTTTCCTAGCTCCACTTGGAATAGCTTTCTTTATTACATCTACTAGCTCTCCAGTTGTGTTTATAGGCTTAATTTGTCTTTCATTTTGGATAAATTCAGCTATTCTTGCAGCCCACCGTTCTTCTCCATAGTCTTTAATTATCCTCTCTAGTTCTCCTTTTGGGTATTTATTGACAATGTCCCAAGCATTTAAATCCTGCGATATATCCATTCTCATATCAAGAAAAGAGTCCTTATTATATGAAAAACCTCTTTCTCCTTCATCTAATTGATGAGAAGAAACTCCTAAGTCTAATAGAATACCGTCTATTTCATGGATATCTTGTTCTTGTAATACTATATCTATGTTCTTAAAATTGTTATGGACTATAGTTATTCGGTCTTTGAACTCTTTAAGTTCTTCACTTGCCTTTTTAATAGCATTCATATCTTGATCAATACCAATTAGATGCCCATTCTCTAGTTTTTTTACAATCTCCTTTGAATGTCCTGCGCCCCCAAGGGTACCGTCAACATATGTTCCATTTTTCTTTATATCAAGTCCACTTATGACCTCATTTAGTAGTACAGATATGTGCTGAAACTCCATGTCTTTCACCTCATACTATTTAATAAATCTATTTGTTCAAAGTATGGATAAATATATAACTTAAATTCCAAGCTCTGCCATTTTTTCTGCAATTGCCTCATAGCTTAGACTATCGTCATCATTATATGTATCCCATTCCTCTTTACTCCATATTTCAACTCTTGTGGAGACTCCTATTATTACTGCATCCTTATCTAGCTTACAATGATCTCTTAAATTAACAGGAATAAGTATCCTTCCTTGTTTATCTAACTCACATTCTGTTGCTCCTGAAAAGAAAAATCTAACAAAAGCCCTTGCGTCCTTACTAGTCAGCGGTAAAAGTTTTAGCTTGTTTTCTAATATGTCCCACTCTTCTTTAGGATAGACAAAAAGACAATTATCTAATCCCTTAGTGATTATGAAAACATCACCAAGCTCATCCCTAAATTTTGAAGGGATTATTAATCGCCCCTTATTATCCAACGAATGTTGATATTCACCGATAAACATAAGCTACACTCCATTCCAAGGACACTTTGCCCCACTTCGTACCACTTTACTCCACTTTATAGTATTATTTCTATATTGTTTCATGAATTCCTGCATGATTTTAATAAATTTATAACTTTTTTTATGGGTCTATGGTACTAAAGACTACATTTTTCAACAAAAAAATCAGCTATTTTATAATAGCTGACATAAACTAGGACAAATATATGTTATTAAGTTTTTAGTTTTAGATTTCATCTCTTTCTAAAGGAAATTTCTTTCTAATTATAGCAAACATAGCAAGTGATAAAACTATTGTAATTATACTTATTAATTGTGCAACTCTAAAGGGTCCATACATTAAGCTGTCAGTTCTTAAGCCTTCTATAAAGAATCTACCTAAAGAGTACAATGACAAATATAATAGAAATACTTCACCATGAGCCTTTTTCCTTTTTTTATACCATAATAAAAATATGAATACAGCAAAGTTCCATAGTGACTCGTATAGAAAGGTTGGATGTACTTTTTGCCCTTCTATTATTATTCCCCAGGGAAGATCAGTTGGCCCTCCATGTGCTTCTCGATTTACATAGTTGCCCCACCTTCCAATAGCTTGACCTAAAATAATGCTTGGTCCTGCTAAATCGGCTAACTTCCAAAAGTATATTTTCTTTACTCTACAAAATATTATTCCAACTATTATTGATGCAATTAGTGCACCATGTATTGCAAGCCCACCTTCTCTTATGTTTATTATTTTCATTAGGTCCCCTTGGTACTGTTCCCATGTAAAAATAACATAATAAAGTCTAGCGCCAATAATTGCTGAAGGTACTGCAAATATTAGCAAATCAAGAATATCTTCTTCCCTTATGCCTATTCTCTTAGCCTCTCTCATTGCAACTAGAGCTGCCATTAATAATCCAAAAGAAATTATTATTCCATACCATCTTACTTCAATATTAAATATTTCAAATGCAACTGGGTCCATAGAAATCATCCCTTCATAATATATTAAAGCTACTTTTTTCTAGTAGCTTTAATTATATTTTTATTTAGCTATAAAGTCAATAAACTACTTTGGTGTTACTATGGATAAAGCTGACTGATTTTCATTTAAAAAGTCCTTAATCCTATGTTCAACATCTTCAATTTTTATCTTTTCTAATGTCTCTAAGTAATTTAATAAAGTATATTTATTATAATAATCATTTATGAAATTTCTAGCAATAAAATCTATTGAATTTGAATCTATAAGATGGTAACCCATTAATTTCTTTTTTGCTCTGTTAAAATCTCTTTCAAGCAATCCATTTTTCTTCTTTAATTCAACAAATGATAATATCCTGTTATAAACCTCTTTAGGAGCATCTGATTCTCCTCCTAATATTGCGTATCCATAGTCTCTATATCCTACATACTGAAACCCAAATTTGTCATTTATCAAGCCTTCATTGTAAAGTTCATGATAAAAATCTGAGCTGCTTCCAAATATAACTTCTAATAAAATATTAGTACAATGCTCTTTGTACGCCAAGCTATCGCCATCAAAACCTAGCTCTAGATCCTTAAATCCAATGTTAAACAAAGGTCTGTGAATCCCTTGTTTTTCTTCAATTATCTTCTTAGGAATAGTACTAGGCTCATTGTTTGTACCTCTGACAATATTTTCTTTTAACTTTTCATATTTGATTCCCCTTTCTTCAACTATACTTAAGGCTTTCTTAAAATCAATATCTCCAATCATAAATAAAACCATATTTTCAGGGTTATAGAATGTGTTATAACATTTATATAGTAAATCTACATTTATATTTTGAATGCTCTCTATTGTGCCTGCAATATCTATTTTCACTGGGTGACTATTATATAATCCAGACAAGCAATTTGAATATACTTTCCAATCAGGTGCATCGTTGTACATTTTGATTTCCTGTTGAATAATTCCTTTCTCTTTTTCAACATTTTCATCCGTAAAATAAGGATTCTGAACAAAGCTAACTAATAATTCTAGGTTCTCATAAAATTTGTCTATGCATGAGAAGAGATATGCAGTTTGGTTGTTATTAGTAAATGCGTTAACATAAGAGCCCAGTTTGCCAAATTCCTCAAATATATCAACGTCAGGCTCTTCAAACAGCTTATGCTCTAAAAAATGTGCAATACCTTCTGGGACTATTATTTCCTTGCTTTCTCCAATTGGAATAAACTTATTATCATTTGAGCCATAATTTGTTGCATAAATAGCATGTTTTCTTACATAATTAGTCTTAGGCATGCAAAACACTCTTAATCCATTACTTAATTCTGCACTTAATATTTTCTCATTTAAACTTTTGTTAATAATCATACTAATGCTCAAAGTATCTCTCCTCACTTCTGGTTTCTATTGTTTCGTTTGTTAAGAAATAAATAGTATCTAGTTTTAAATCTTTAAAAGATTTGATTATTTCCTCCCTATTAACCTTACATATATTATAGATATATTCATCAAAAGATTTATTTTCTTTGGATATCACATTAGTTAAGTAGAATTCTGCTAGGGAATAATTGCTATCTTGTAAGGTTTTTATGGATGTGACTATAGAATTTTTAGCATTATTAATATCTTCTTCTGAAAAATTTCCCTTTATTATTTCCTCCACTTGCATTTTTATAATTTCTTTTGTTTTTTCAAATTTATCTGTTTCAATTCCAGAAGAAACTAGCATAATTGATTTGTATTTTAATATTTGCGAGTATACATAATAGGCTAGGCTTTCCCTTTCTCTAACATAGGTAAAAAGCTTAGAATTTGGTCCTCCTCCAAGTATTTCATTGCCTACAATAAAGGCGTTAAACAGTGGGTTCTCATAAGGTATGTTTATTCTATAGCCTAGTATTAATTTTCCCTGATTAACATCCATTTTCTCATATATTACACTTTTACCACTTAGCTTTTTACTTGATATATTTTCTCTTTGTATATGTACAATATCATTTCTTTGTAGCTCAAGGCTTTTATATAGCTTATCCTCAAAATGAAATTCTTTACCTACTGCTGTTATCTCTATAAAACTAGTCTTTAGCATTTTTTGATAATGGGAATACAGATTGTCTTTTGTTATCTTTTTTACATCTTCTGCACTTCCAAACTTATATATACTAAACTTTTCGCCTCTACACATTTCTTCTATACATCTTTCCACAGCATATTGTTTTTTATCGTTAATACGACTCTCTATTCTTTTAATCATGTTTTCTTTTTCCTGATATATGTATTTTTCTAAGAAAGCACCATTTTCAAGCAATGGATTGTATATGATTTCTAACAACATTTCCAACAGTTTTACAGCATAATCTGCTTCCCCTGTAAAGTCAACATTAGCTCCCTCAATAGAAAATTTAATTATATGCTTCTCACCTTTTTTATTCACATCTATACTTAGGTTTGCACCATATAGCTCCTCAAGTTTTCTTTCTATATCAATACTAGTCCTATAATTTTCAGTACCTTGCCTTAGTACTAGTGGTATTAAAGCGTTTAATGAAGCCTCTTCGTCAGATAGTGGTCTTATAAAACTAAAGCTTAAAAGACTAGATTTAAATTTATCAGTATTTATTATATTAAGACCTATGCCATCTCCAATTTCTTTTCTTATATACTCCATTTGCACGACCTCCTTATTGATTTATTCCCATTTTTGGAAATTTGTAAATTCAATCCTATTCTTCAGTTCGTTTATAAATTTTGAATCCTTTAAAAATCCATCTATAATCAGCACCTTGACTCCTTCAGGAATATCTGGCCTAGAGCGTATTTTTTGTGTAATAATTATATTTTCAATATTAGTAACTGATGGCTTAGTATATATTATCAAAACCTTTCCTAAATTATATTCTAATATTGTGTTAATAGAGTCCATATAATTAGGTTCTATGTAATTAAACCATCCTGTCTTAATTTTATTTTCATTGAGGTGGTAGGATTCTGCTAATTTTGTTTTAATTCTGTTTCTAAACATTGAATCTTCTTTTAATCCCTTTAAGTATTTGTTTTTTCTATAGCCTCTTTGCCCTTCACCTACTAGTACTATACCTGTATTCCCTGGGTTGTCATCATCTATATGCTGACTAATAAGCTCTTCATATGAATTTTCTATAGTTTCGCTGTCCCATAGACTTTCAGTATATTTTACAGTAATATTTAATTTAAACAATTTCATTTTTTCTATTCTTGATTTTAATATACTTAGATTCTGCCCATCCGATAAAATTACTGGACAGATTATTACATCTCTGTATCCATCATTAACAATCTGGATTAAAGCTTCTTCTACATAAGTAGTATCATAAATGTAGGATAAGTATACTTTAAATTCATCAGATAATAGGTCTTGTAGTTGGTTTTTCACTTTTAAGGTATTTTCTTTATAGTCACTTTTCCCAAGCTCATTATAATATCTTTTTTTAGACCATAATATAAATGGAGAAAGAATTATATCTTTTAGGTTCCTATCTTCCTTAATATTAGCTATGCTTTTCTTTAAATTATATTTTTCTGCTTCTCCTTCGTATACAAGCATTACTGCCTTGCCCTTATTCTTTTGTTCTAGTCCATTTAAATACAACTCCATTTTATATCCTCTGGAAAAAATGAAAGCAATAGAGATAATGTAAGATAAAATAATATAAATTAGTATTGTTATAAACTTTTTATTTGATAATAGTCTATCTCTATTCCTTATAATTAATGTAGCAGTAATACTTGATAGAACTAAAAAAACACTTTCTTTAGGCTCCTCATATACAAAATAGAGTAATCCAAAAAACACTAGGAAAAATATATAGCATAGACTTTTATTTAGAAAATTATATTTCTTCATAATTATTTAAATCCTCACAAAATAGTAGTTATACTACAATACTATTTTAAAAATCAATAATATATGAAGAAATCCAATCTTAAGACTGGATTCTAAAAAACTTATTTTTTCTTTGCGATGGCTCTTATTATATCTTCTATATCTTGGTTAACAGTTTTTGACTGCTTTCCTCTTATCATTGCCTGCTGTATATCATCAAGTCTATAGAATAATTTTTTATCTGCTGTTATATCTATTTCTGAAACTTCTGCATCAAAGGTCTTTACTGTATCTATTATTTTTTTTCTTAATTCTTCTGAAATTACTCCTTCTTCTCCCTCTGATACATTAACTGCTACTATGGCTTTGTTGTGCCAAAACATTACTGTTGCATCATCTATTCCTGTCAAATCTACTAAAGTGTCTGCTACGGCTTCGCCTTTTATTACATCTTTGTTAGCTTCAGTAATCTCCCTTTCTCCTGTAATATTTTCTTCTTCCATAATATTATTTGGTGAAGGTTTTCTAGCAGCTTGACAACCTGATAAAATCAGCACAATAAAGAGAATGATGATCAATATAAGTATGTGAACTCTATTTTTCATATATAACACCTCCTAAATATTAGTTTCCCAATTAATGATATTTTTATTAATAAAAAATTAATTTGAATTGAAGTGGTAAAAATATTGGTGTATAATTGACTAGTGCATGATTTTGATTATCATAAAGTGTTGAAAGGAAGATAAAAATGAAACTAGGAATTGTGGGGCTGCCTAATGTTGGTAAAAGCACTCTCTTCAATGCAATAACTGCCGCAGGAGCAGAATCAGCTAATTATCCTTTTTGTACTATAGAGCCTAATGTAGGTGTAGTAGCTGTTCCAGACGAAAGATTGAAGGTCTTAACAAAATTATTAAATTCTGAAAAAGAAGTACCTACTGCTATAGAGTTCTTTGATATTGCAGGCTTAGTTAAAGGAGCTAGCAATGGAGAAGGGTTGGGAAACAAGTTCTTATCACATATAAGAGAGGTAGAAGCAATAGTCCATGTAGTAAGATGTTTTGAAGATGAAAACATAACTCACGTAGAAGGCAGAATAAGTCCAATAGACGATATTGAAATTATTAATATTGAGCTTATGCTTTCAGATTTGGACATACTTAACAGGAGAATACAAAAAACAGAAAAGCTAGTTAAGTCTGATAAGACTCTACAAAAAGAGCTTGATATATTAAATACTATCAAAGAAACCATAGAAGCAGGAAACTCTGTAAGATCTATTGATTTTACCGAAGAAGAAAAGCGCTTTGTAAAAGAGTTAGGGTTACTATCATATAAGCCTATTTTATATGTGGCTAATATTTCTGAAGAAGACCTAATGTCAAATCCAGAAAATGAATATGTTAAACAAGTAATTGATTATGCTAAAGCAGAAAATTCAGAGGTCATAATAATATCTGCACAGATTGAGGCTGAAATGTCTGAGCTTACTGATGAAGAAAAGGACAGCTTTTTAAAGGATTTAGGTCTTCATGAATCAGGACTAAACAAACTAATAAAAGCTAGCTATAGACTTTTAGGTCTTATGAGCTTTTTAACTACTGGACCTAAAGAAACTAGAGCTTGGACTATTAAAATAGGTACAAAAGCACCTCAAGCAGCTGGAAAGATTCACTCAGATATGGAAAAAGGCTTTATAAGAGCCGAGGTAGTTAGCTATAATGACCTTGTGAGCTGTGGAGGCTATCCTCAAGCAAGAGAAAAAGGACTAGTAAGGTTAGAGGGAAAAGAGTATGTTATGCAAGATGGAGATGTGGTGTTGTTTAGATTCAATGTGTAGAAAAATGCCTAGGATCTATAAAGGATCTTAGGCATTTAATTTTATGAATAATATTTATTAAATTTTCTCTTTTAAGACTTCTTTCAATAATTCAATAGCTGATTCTTCTGTAGGATCATTAGTATCTAATTCTCCTCTAAAGGCCTTTGTTAGTATGGATTTTTTCAAGAGTTCTATTTGTTCTTCAAGCCTAGTTAATTCTTCTATTTTTGATTCGAAGGATAGAAGATTCTCTAGAATACGGACTATTTCATGTTGTTCTTCTAGTGGAGGTAAAGGTGCTAATACTGGATAGATTTTAATCCCTGATATTACTGGTTGAGCAGATGAACTATTGTATTGCCCTAATTCTAAATATGTCAACAAATAATATAGAAAACTTCTATTTATATATTCTTCAGGATATTTTACTATAAGAGCATTATCAGTTATCCAAGCTTTTTCTTCGGTAATATGTACGTTACCACAATTAGCTCCAACTCTTCCAATAATAATAGATACCGTATCTATATTATAATTATCATGTACTCCTGTTATTCCATTACCTCCATATACAGGAATATTACCATCCAAATTCATATTGCTACTAGTCAAACCGTCTCCAGAAGATACTCTCAATATACTACCTAGTCTTATCCAATGCCAACTCATTGGAACTTCATATGGTATATCAATAATATCATCTATATTCTTTAATTGACTAATCTTATTTTTATGAATTGCCTCTTGAATCTTTTTCATCAATATTTCAGCTGTTTCCACTTCATTATGCTTTTTTCTCCATTTATCTGTCAATTCTCCTCTAAAAGCCTTTGCAAAAATAGCTGCTTTTCTATTTTCAAAACCTTCTCTTGCTTCTTCTATTAGTTCTCTTGATTCATCTACTTTAGAAAATAGAGATTCAATTTTAGTTACTATGCGTTGTTGTTCTCGCAGTGGTGAAAGTGGTATAGGAATCTCTTTCATTTTTCCCTGTGTAAGTTTTAATCTTGTTGTTCCGTTAACATAACCATGATAATTAAATTGATTTAAATAATGCATCAAATATAAGTTACCATAGTGTCCATAGTATGATTTCAGTATATGAGCATGATTATTTACCCAAGCCTTTCCATCAATAATATATGCTTTATCTTTTAGCAGTTCATAAAATGGTGCCCCATCTTCACCTACTAATACTAACTCTTCATTCGTTAAATAATCATCTATCCATCCCACTTGTCCCGTTGCACCGTAGTAAGGAACATTTCCTCTTCTTTTTTCCCTCTCATTTGCATTTACAGGCTTTCGAAACTTATCTAAACACTCAGCTCCACCTTCTAAAAGTTTAACCCAAACCCAATTATCAGGCACCTTATAAGGCTGTCTTTCTACCGGCACCAATGCTTCCTTCAATAATTCCTCAATTGTCTTCTTCGCCATTAATTATCCCCCTCCAAGAGTCTAAGCTCTTTTATGACACTCATTAGAAGGTCTGTGGCTTCTTCTAGTTTTGCTACTGCATCCTCTGCAGATTCTATCGGGTCTGGTAAATCTTCATAATCTATTAATGATTCATCTTTTATTAATCCTAAATCTAAGCTATCTCCCTTTGCCTTAATTTCCTCTCTAGTAAATCTATTCCATCTTTCATCATTTAATTTACTTCTGTCCTCAGCTTCATATGCATTTATAAAATCTTTAAAATGTTCTTCTGTCAGCATATTTCTCTTACCAAAGGATTCCATGTTTGTTCTTAAATCATAAAACCATACTTCCTTTGTATTATCTTTGTCTGTAGTTCCTCTAGTGAAGAATAATACATTGGTCTTTACCCCTTGAGCATAAAAAATACCGGTAGGTAGTCTGAGTATTGTATGGAGGTTACATTTATCCATTAAATCTTCTCTTATTCTCTGACCATCTCCATCTTGGAATAGTACATTATCAGGTAATACCACGGCTGCTCTAGCTTTACCATCTTTCTTTAATGAACGATAGATATGTTGTAGAAAGTTTAGCTGCTTATTGGATGATAAGTATGTTAAATCATCCCTAGTTGGCCTTTCTCCACCTTTTTTAGTACCAAAAGGCGGGTTAGTCATAACAACATCAAAATCCTTCATTTTCTTACCTAGATTTGATAGTGTATCTCCAAGGTAAATTTCTCCTTCTATATCATGTAACATAGCATTCATCAAAGCTAATCTATGGGTTTCCTGTACTAATTCACATCCTGTAAAGGCTTCTTTCTTTTGGAATTCTTGTAATTTTTCATCTAAATCAAATAGCTCATCGGTTTTATCTTTGATATATTTATCTGCTGCTATCATAAATCCAAAGGTTCCAGCTGCAGGGTCATTGCATCTTTCACCCGGCTGTGGGTCTATTAGCTCTACTATTACATTAATAAGTGGTCTTGGAGTAAAGTATTGACCTGCTCCTGATTTCTTTTCATTAGCATTCTTCTCTAATAATCCCTCATATAGATTTCCTAGCCCTTCTTCCTTTGCACTATACCAATCTAACTCATCAATAAATTTAACTATCTTATCTAGGTTTTTAGGTTCATCTATATTGGAATTAGCATTGGTGTAGATTTCTTTAATTTTTCCCTTTCCATTTGCACCTAACTCCAATAGTAACTTTCTGTAAAAGTTTTTAAGCTCAATTCCTTCTTTTTCTACAAGTCTATCCCATCTATATTCTTCAGGAATACTGTTTTCGCTTCCTGTTTCCTTTGCCATTTTTAAAAATAATATATAAGTCAACTCAGTAACATATTGGTGATATGTTATTCCATCATCTCTAAGTACATTACATAAGTTCCATAGCTTATTTACGATTTCTTGATTGTTCATCTTCTATGCCGTTCCCCTTTCATCGTATAAGTTTTCATTTATGGTTTTGATTAGTTCTTCTAACTTACCTCCAAAATGTTTATTGATTCTTTCAAAACCTCCACTAGTTTAAAAGCTCCTGTGTCAAAGGATTCTTTAGCAATTATAGATTCCTTTAATAACTGTTTTTCAATTCTATCTAGCCATTGAGTTTGTACTTTGTTCCATTTTTGAAGTCCTTTTACTTTTTTCATAGCATTTCTTATTCTTTCTTCATGGTCTATTAAAGTACTACCTATTGCCTGCTGTCTTATAAAGCTAATAATATCGGCTGTTATATCGGCATCTGTCATTTGATTGTATGCTGTGTTTAGGTTTATTTCTGAAAAGCCATGTTTATATAATTCTTGAATTAAAGATTTTAATTCTGCCCTAGTAAGTTCCTGAGGCCTTTGACATACAATTTGTAATGCTGGTATCTTGTTGATATTTTCATTAACAAATCTACCAAATTCCTCTAAATAATCCTCTGGCTTTTTAGCCTTTCCATAACCAGTGAAAGTTTCTAATACCTTATCTTCATGAGTTGATATAATAATCTTTCTCGGATTATACTCATATTCATCTAAATAGTTAAATATTTCTTTGTTTTTTTCTATTTGTTCTACCATTTCCTTTATGTTTCTATTTCTCAAATCATTAATAAATTCATCAGGTGTTTTTCCATTTGTATGTGATTTAAACTCTTCTAATCTTTTACCTTTAAGTTTCCTTTTATTTCTATGAAATTTAGCAATAATTTCATCTATATGGTTTTTCTTTTTCTCCTCAGTATCTAATTGAAACAGCTCATGAATTAATTCTTTAAACTTTACACTATTTCTTGTAACTATTGGCTTCATATTAGTAACTTTTTCTAATCCTTCATATAATCTAACAGCATCAAATATATTAAAATGAGTTTTTTCTATATCATCACATAACCTTGTGGCTCTTCCTAGCATCTGCTCATAAAGTATTCTTGATTTTACTCTTCTTAAAAAAACTAAATTACATATCTCAGGTACATCAACTCCTGTTGTCAACAAATCAACTGTAACTACAATAGTTGGATTTTCTTCATTCTTAAACCTCTTTATAGCTAATAATGGGTCTTTTATTGAACCTGTTATCTTCATTACAGCATCATCTTCAATCTCAATGCCTTTATCTTCATATATCTCCTTAATTAATCTAACAACTATATCTGCATGATTATCTGTAGCAGCAAATATTAAAGTTTTTTCTTTTCCTATTGGAGAAATATGGTCTAAAATTTGATCTAAAGCTACTCTATTGAAATTTTCATTTAAAACCTTTTTATTAAAATAGTCTATTTCTATGTTTAAATCATCAGGCAACTCTTCACTATTTATAATCTCATTAGTAACAGGATCATACATTGGAACTACATCTCCGGCTTTATAATTGATTCCTTCCTTGCTTAATTCTGTTACGACTTGTAGAGGTGGGCCATGATCAACTAAATACCCATCAATTACAGCTTCTCTATAGGAATAATCAAATACAGGCTTTCCAAAAATAGCTGTAGTATGCAAAGCAGGTGTAGCCGTAAGAGCAATTTTCACAGCATCAAAATATTCTATTACATTTCTATATTTACTTACATAGTCATCTTGATTTCTAAACTCTAATTCAACTTCTCCCATTTCTTTATCCAATAGATAACCCCTATGGGCTTCATCAACTATAATGCAATCATAATTATCTACAGGTAGAATTTCATCTTCTGAAAACATAATTCTTTTCACCATCCCCTGTACAGTCGCAATATGAAGTTTAGTAGTAAGTTCTGGGGATTTTTCATCAAGACCTTTAATATCATATATTTCATTGAATGTTTGTAAATCTTCAATAATTGTATCTGTAAATGTGTCCTCAGTTTGATTTCCTAAGGCTGATCTATCTACTAAAAATAATATCCTCTTAAATCTATTAGTCTTTACAAGTCTATATGCTAAACCTAATATTGTTCTAGTTTTCCCCGTTCCTGTGGCTGCTACAACTAGGTTCTTATATGATTCATACTCTTCTCTTTTTACTCTAAGATTCTCTAGGATTTCTTTCTGATGGGAATAGGGAGTCAGATTAAAAATATATAAGTACTATCATCTTTTACTTTACTGCTTAAAGATTCCTTTAGCTCTTTTCTATTATCTTCATCTATTGGCTTAAAGTTTCTAAATTCTTCATCATTCCAATAACTTTCAAATGTCTTCTTAAAGCTGTCTACTACATCCTTAGATGTATATTCTGATACTTTAAGGTTCCACTCAAGTCCATTAGATAGTGCAGGATTAGAAAGATTTGAAGATCCTATATATGCTGTAAGAAAACCTGTATTTCTTTTAAAATAATATGCTTTTGCATGTAATCTAGTCCTCTTTGTATCATAAGAAATCTTCACTTCGGTATTTGGTAACTCTAATAACTTAAGTATTGCTTTATAGTCTGATGCTCCCATATATGAAGTTGTAATTACCCTAAGCTTATTTGTTTTTGTAAACTCAACTAAATCATCATAAATAAGTCTAAGACCACTAAACTTAATAAATGATATTAGAAAATCAGCCCCATAAACTGTTCTAATCTCTCTACTCAATTCACTTTCAAGTGTTGGCCCTGTCTTGCCGGTGAATAGTTTTATTAAGTTTTTCTACAAACTCTATTTTTTCTTTCTCACTGGTCATTTGTGAAAGAGACTTGTCTATTATCTTTTTCCGTGCTTCTATATCTATTAACTTTTAATATAGTCCGTTTTTCAATGGATCTCCTTTTAAACATATGTCTATATATTAAGGTTCTATAGATTTAGCTTAGATTCTCTTAGTTTTTCAGACATAATAATAGCAGCTCAGTTTTTATGTCTGAACTGCTATTTTTTGTTACCTTATTTTATAGGGTTGTTCGCAATATATAAATTATGTTCATCAATTAACACTTACATTTTTAAGGGTACTTTTGGGGAATAATAATACTTCTTCATATTAATAAATTCATATTAATAAATATTATACTCTTTTATCAAATCCAGTATATGAAAAGTAATTTTTGAAAATACTTGGGTCAAAAGGTTCTCCATGTTTCCATGTCGGATTGTGTTCCCTCACAATATCAACTAACTTTTGAGCTTCTCCTGTTTTAATTTGCGTCAAGGTCCACATAGTTGAGGCACGTTTATCCACAGGTAAGGTTTGAGCGTGCTTTTTAATAAATTCGTTAAAGTTCTCACTCTCATCATTTACCATACCAAAACCATTAATAAAATTTCTTCTCGTCTGCTGAATGACCTTTTCTTTTATGTCATCTGAAACTTCCACTATCTTTTTCCAATCACTTCGCCCAGTAATATCCATACCAGGTTCAATAAATTTACTTGGATCAAAATTTTTCGGATTAGATATTTTATCTGCTTGTTTCATTGTCTTAATCCACATAGATAATGGCTGTCCTCCAATTCGCATATTGATCATACCTCTCTTATATTATTAACTGATTTTTTTATCTATAACTATTGCTAGTAAAGTTTACTCTATATAAATATTTGTTAATACATATAATTTACTGTCATTCGTGCAGTTGCAGTTGAAACTGTTCCAGTAGTAACAATTTAAACTTGCCAAGTCCCATAAAGATCTACTCCATTGCCTGTAACTGACTTCGATGAAAGATTCCATGAAGAAGATGGACTTTCAAATAGTGAGCTCATTTTGCACAATGATCCTCAAACTTAAGTATATTTACTATATATATCGGTTATTATATACATTCCTTTAATTTTATACTAATTACTCTAAGTAATGCGCGAAATATATCTGTTTAAAGTTCCTGAAACCCTTGATACTAAAGCATTTATGCGCCCTGTCACTATTATGACACGTTCCCCTGTAGCATGGTAAATGTATGTATTACTTTTAGTTTATTCAATAGATGGTTTTATTCTTTTCTTCCTTATATGCCATCTCTTTCTATTTTCTTAAATTTAAAAATCGGCTAGGATTTTTAGTCTGATATGAACCGCTAAGATTTGTTATTTTATTAAATTAACTTGTATAATATAAAATATATAGATTTAGGCTTAAAATTCGAAAATATAATTTAAATATGTTTTTTCAGTTCCAAAAGAATTACCCACTTCATTTGTTATTACCCTATACCTTGTTTTTTCCAATTCCGCTTTAGAATAATTACCTGTTGGCATTTCAATATAATAACCATTATTTGAACCATATCCATATAAATATGCAACAGGTGCATCATCTTTTACAAACAAGATATTTATCATATTTTCATTAACTGTTTCTTGAAGAACACGAGATTTAAATCCAATCTGCTTTTCCATTTCATCTTTAGACTGGTAAGGTTCAAAAATATATACTTTATCATAGTCGAAATTAAATAGTTCCCCAGCTGTCCCAGAGGCATCTGAAGCACCATTTAATAGTTTCTCAGTCAAATATCTATTATTTTTATTAAGCTCTGAATTCCACCTGATAAAGACAAATGTTGATATTAAGACAAGCAGGAAAAATGATATTTTAAATATGTTTTTATTTTTCATTAATAATCATCCCTTCTAGTTCTATTTACTCAGCTATTATTTCCCACAAATGTTCACTAACTTATTTTCTATTCTATATCTTCATCCAAAATCCAAGTTAACTTGATTCCAGATATTTCTATTAATAAATATGGTAATTTCATTTTAGGATTAGGACAAGGATTGTTTATTTCACTTCCTTTTAAAATTCTTACTTCAAGTTCTTCTAAGTTTAATATTAAGATATCCTTATCTATCCTACCTTTAACTGGATAATACGATATATATTGCATTTCATTGTTTATTTTATCATATTCTAATGGCATAGCTTCTAAGGGGAAATCCACACATAAACCAAAATCCTCCAATAATTTGGAGGTTTTAATATATTTAACTTTAAAAGTTTTATAATAATTCCTGCAATAAGCACAATCACATTGGCTTTCATATCTAAACTTATATTCTTTAGTAGTATTATAATCAAAATTTATATCTAATCCGTACATATCTTTCTAACCCCCTAATTTGAATTTACTAATATACATTATGTTTCCCAGAATAAATATGACTTAATGATAATTTAATTATTTTTATATTTTAATCTTTTATATTTTAACCCAAGCCCCATAAGTAGTGTTGGGATTAGGTTAGTAGCTAGTGATAATATTGGTATATTGGGTAATCCAAAAAGGAAATCTATTAAAACAAATGGTGTATAGTAAATATTTACTAAAATCCATGGTCCACTTAGTTCTTTCGGTATTACTTCAATTAAATTTACTCTAGTTTTTGAAAATATATAAAACCATAAAACAATACCAATTATCCCAACAAAGATACCTACAAAGAAATCATATTTTTGGTTTGCATCCCTATCTAATAATGTACCAGAGAAGATATAAGCCAATATAAACATAGATCCAATAAATACTCTGCTTATAATATTAGTAGTATATTTGCCAGTTTTAGGTCCTGTTGCAACAAAGATAACTAGGAATATAAATGATAATGCTACAATAATAAAATGCATTAATAATGCTTTGAAATTATTTTTCATACTTTCCTCCCCTTTGGATATGACCGGTTGATTCATATTACAACATTTATTTGCTTATACATAACTATTATTCTCTTCTCATGCACTTCTTACAACAATTATACCTTAATTACTCTAAGCAATGCATGAATCATATTAACTAAAGTTCCTGAAACCCTTGATCTTAAAGCATTTATGCACCCTGTCACTATTATGACACGTTCCCCAGTTGCCATATCTATAGTAAAATCAAGTTTTTTAGACTAAGAATTTGCTCAAGTCTATTTTATAATTGTATATTTCTAACATTTTCTAACATATCTTCTTTTGCCAAAAACACCTTACTGCTAACTCTAGAGTCTATCTGGGTAATTCTCTGCTGTGCAGCATAGTTTTCAACAATAAATGTTCCATTTTTTAACTTATCTTTCAATTATATCATAAATAAATACTACGCAATATTACTTAAAACAACAAATATTAACTATCATTTTGACATTATTGTGCTATTGTAATTATTTAATAACAATCAATTAGGATATTTGTTCGAATTTACTAAAATGAGGTGGCTTCTATGTCTGCATCCAAGGTGGGAAAGCCCTGGCGTTTCAAAACTGCTGATATAGACGAATGGGTTAAAAAAGGCGGAGCCTCCGATGAGCGGGAGGTTATAAAATGAACAGACATAAATTGTTAAATTCCCGGAGACTCTCTGTTGCGGCATTTTCGTTTTCTTTTGCCTATCTGCTCTCTTTCCTATTTGAGGGTCAGGTGCTGTATAGCCTGCTGGATTTGCATGAGGCAAACGCCATATTGACTACCATGATCGCACATTTTGCAGGGCTTTTCACCTGCGGTTTGTTTGTCAAGTCTCAGGTGACCGCCAAAACCATGATGCTCGGTGGCATGGGCTTATGCTTAGCCACCACTATCCCATTCTTTTTTCATCTCCCCGCTCTATGGTTGGGTGGACTGATTGTCAGCGGATACTTTAGCGGCTGCGCAGTGGCAGCATGGGGATTTTTCCTTAGAGCCTTTACTCCCAAAAACAGGCGCATTAAATCCTGCGCCGACTTTCTGATTTATTCTAATCTGTTGATGATTGCAGTCAACGTAGTTGCCATGAACAGGTCAACCTTTATCGGTCTAAGCCTTACTATGCTTTGCCTTATGATCGGTATGGTCTTCATTTGGGTACTGCCGGTGGAGCAGGAGAATGAGCAGAACAAAACATTTAAAAACAAGACGATTGGTGGCATTAAAAACCCACTATTATTGCTATGTATTTTTGTCTTTATCATCACAATTAATTCCGGATTGATGTATCATGTCATCAACCCTACTTTTGAGCATTTAACGGGACTGGTAAGCTGGTATTGGGCCGTGCCTTATATTGTGGCGCTTGCTATTATGCGCAACCTACCTATGAAAGCAAAGCGTTCCAGAATTTTGTATATCGGAATGGCAATGATTATAGGAGCGTTCATCAACTTTATTCTATTAGGGCGAAACACTTTCAGCTATCTGATTGTGGATACGCTGATGCTCAGTGCTTGCGGTATTTTTGATCTGTTTTGGTGGAGCATCCTTGGAGAAATGCTGGATTATAGCGACAACCCGGCACAAACCTTTGGCATTGGGCTTTCCGTAAATGTATTCGGCGTGCTTTGTGGAGGCGTCTTGGGAATGGCCGTAACATCCATTGGACTTCCAAGTGCAGAGGTTGCGGTGATTGCCCTTACTGTGGTTTGTGTTACACTGGTCATTCTGCCACCGTTAAACTACCAGCTTGTTTTACTGCTGAAAAGCCATGCCTACCTTGCCACCTATGGCAATATGAGTCAGCCAAAGCAAACGGACATTGTTCGTCAAATTAAAACTCTTTACCCACTGACAGTTCGGGAGGAGGAGGTATTGCAGCTCATCCTTTCCGGCAAATCCAACCGTGAGATTGCCGGGGCTTTGTTCATCAGTGAGAGTACTGTAAAAACACATGTAAGGAACATTTTTTCAAAATATGATGTCGGTAGTCGGGCAGAACTCATCAGCACCCTGCTGAAGAATCAAAGGGTTGGATAATTCATAAAATCATATAAATACAGGGTTTAACTAGCCTCTCATACTTTAGTATGAGAGGCTTTTTTCTGCAAATTCATCCTTTCGAACGATGCTTTTTAAAGATTTTTTCCTTAAAATCTATATTATAGGAGGTATGGTGTAAATGAAATTAATCCGAAAACGACGCAATGGATATGCCTTATTGTTCGCAGCCAGTATTTGTTTGGCGGTGTGGCTCGGTATGGCATTCGTGTTAGAAGTGGTTTTCGCCTTTGGAGCTATCAGCCTTATCTCTCTCCTGTTATTGGTGAGGCAGAGCCGTCTGCTCTATGACGCAACACTCATTTGGGATAATCGCATCCTTGCGGTGCCATCTGCTCTCGTCTCCATGCCGGGCCGCCAAATGAAAAAGGACACCGTGGAAACCGTGATATCTACCTTTGGTATCCTCATCGGCAGTGAAATTTACCGGTGGGGTCTCGATGGGGTACATGGCGTGCGGCTGCACACCGCCCATATTGATCAGGAACGGATGTACCTGACCTTTGGCGACGCGGCCCAGACCATGCGGGTAGAGTTGCTGCACGGAATGACTCAAAAGCAGGCGCTGCTGGATGCCGCTCAAAAGCTGCTTCATGAAACTGGCGTAACGGCAGACATCACCGGATGGTAACACAAGAAGCAAAATATAAACATTGGAGGTAATGCAATGAAAAAGTATGTGTCTTTATTTCTGGCGCTTATTATGATTTTCACCCTTGCAAGCTGCGGCGGTAGAACAGATGAAAACACCACGGTATCCCTTCCCGCAGTAGCCGCAGAACGCGCCGCCGTGGAACAGGCGGGCGCGATAGCGACTCAGCAGTACATCATCGCCCGGCTCAAAACTGAGGTGCTGATTGAGTATGACATTGAAAACGGCAGTATTGACGAGCTGAAAGCCATGACTGACGACACGCTGGAGGCATGGCGGCTCTGTGAGCTGGCCAGTGTCCAAGCAGCGGAATTGGCAGATTATGCTCAAAGTCTGCGCAGCTCCGCGTCTACGCAGGCGGCAACCATGTTCTATACATCATCAAGCCCTGCGAGGATTGGGCTATTTACTATGGTGGCCTACGCAGCTGAGGAAAACGCCGCTGTAAAATGGGCAAAGGAGCTGACCGAAAAATACGACTCCTACCCCGCGGGGCAAAAGGTCAAGCAGCTTTCGGAAAACCTTGGAACCGATGCAAAAAATGCCTTTGCCCAGCTTAAAATGGCGCAGGCTATTTTAGAAGGTGCGGCTTATAACGATGAAGCCGATACAATTCAGAAGTACGAAAATGCGGCGATGGCGACAAAGACCGCTTGTAAAACAGGACTATATATTGGTGGCGTCATCGCCAGTGGAGGTACAGCCACGGGCATTTTAGAGGCAGGAGGCATGGTCATCAGTGGCGTTGATACCATAGTGGACATCGCTTCCACCGGCAGCACCATCATCCTTGGCGAAAACAACAAAGTGACAATGGCAGCCAACGACCTCAAGGATATTGTGGGCCCCATCGCATCCATCGCCGGAGGGGTCAACGTGTTCAGCGGAGACTCAATCAAGGCAGGAATAAAGGCCGGTGCGGAGTTTTCAAAACAGATGGGATCTTTGGATAAGCTCAACTATATCGGGGAGAGCGTACTAGATTTAGTCAGCGAGGGAAAGATACTTGGCGGCACGATTACCGTGGGCGATGATGGCGAGACCACCGTAACCATGACCGAGATCAGCACAGAAGGAAAAACCCCCGATGAGGTGGCAAAGGAATTAAAGGAAGTGGGTCTGCCCGTGCCGGAGGAAGGAGAGCCTAAGACCGCCGCAGAGCTGGCAGAGGAAATAGAGGAAGAATACTATTACACCGAAGAAGAGCTGAACGAGGTCATAGAAAATCTGCGAAATCTGCTCTACGAGATGTTCTTGGATTCCGAGGAAGAACCCATGGAAACGCCTCCTGCCGAAGAACCGACCGAGGAATCTACCGCTCCACCGGCCGAGGCAATCGGTGGGCTTTCCATAGATGAGATCGTGGGGACGTATGATATTGTACTATCGAATGATGATGGGGATACGGAAGAAATCCAAAATGTTTACAGCAAAAATGAAAATGGTCAGCTTGTTCTCAATGGCGGTGCTATGGACTACGATCCTATAACTGGTACTTCAACCTATACTCATACATTTGATGATGGCGATTATATAACACAGACGCTTGTGTTTTCTTCCGAAAATGGCAGAATAAGTATTTCGGGCACCATACTTGCCGTTGGAAAAGGTACGGCGACGACCTATATAAAAGGCACCAAAATTGATTAGGGCAAGGCTCACACCGTCATGTCAAATGATTTTAAGAGGAGGCTTCTCTTATGAAAAAGAAATAAATTATATTTTTATCATTGGTACTTATGTTCACCTTAGCTGCTTGCGGTGAAAAAAACGGCGGTAAATCAACGCCCGAAAGCCCCCCACCCGCCGAATCAGGCAATGCTCCCTCCGGCGAGGCGGGAGCGGATGAAAACAGGTATTACGGTATCGGAGAAGCAGCCGAGGCAAACGGGATTTCCATCACTATTGACGTGGCGGAGCCTTTCGATTATACAGGTATGCTTTCAAGGCCGAAGGACGGATTTGAATATGTGAAGGTCTGGTTTACCTTCACAAATGTCTCCGGCGAACCGATAGATTCCCCGAACAAGAAGGATATCTATATTATCTACGAGGAAGGGCCCACCGGGGACGACAGCGACATGACCTCGGAAGAAAATTCACAGGTGATGTCGGATGTGGCCGACAGGAACCAGCGGTATATGAAGGACATAGAGCTTGCCCCTGGCGAATCCACCAGCGGCTGGATGGTCTATCAGCGGCAGACCGACAAAAGCGAGGTCACCATGCACTATTACTCCGGCTTTGTCAACGTCGCGCCGGATTTGAGGTTCAGCTTTGCGGTTGAGTAAGCCGACAGAAAGGAGCTTTGCGCAATGAAACGAAAAATATTATCTATTCTGCTTGTAGCCGTCATGCTGCTGTCCGCTATAGCAGGCCTTGTAGGATGTGGAAAAAGTAATTTTGCCTCAACCAAAATTGCTTCGGACAAAGGAGCAGAAATCGGGAATCTGAAAAAGGACGGCTGGATAGTATCGGTTCCTGCTGGAGCTTTTGACGGGGATGTAAGTGTCATCGTGGCGAAAGCCTCCGAGAGTGAAGACGCTTTGCTCACTACTCCCATCGATATCAGCGTTGAGGGCATGGAACAGGTGCGGCTGAACCGGCCGGTGAAAATCACCATGAAGCTTGATAAGAAAAACATCCCCGATGCCGAGAGCTTTGACCGAATGGTCATGGCATATTGGAACGGCAGCGAATGGGAGCCGATTATCCCCGACCCTGTTCGCCTGTCCGAGGGATATTTGGAATTTGAAACATGGCATTTTTCATCATACAGTGGCAAGTTGATGAACAGAGAAGAACAAATCAAGCTTTACGCTCACAAAATGGCGGTGGATTCTGTCAGCAACGAAGTGAAAGATCCAACTTATATCGAAAAGATAAAAGCAGTGTGCAATGATTATTTTGATGGAGTTGGGCTTTATGCCGGTGAAACACGAGAAATTATTATTGACCGTGCTTTGGAGATGAACATTATTCCGACAACGCAAGAGCTTGCGGCAAAAGGTGATATAGAGGCATTAACCTATGAATGTGGAAAGATTCTTGCCGAAGCCACAGTTGATATGGTTCAAGAAAATCCTTTGGTTAAAGAGAGCCTAATGGAGGGCTTAGGCAAATTGGGCACACTCACCGAAGGCGCAGAGGCTCTTTATAATGGGGATTATAAAACAGCTGTGGTGGAGTTCACCGATTTAGGCGTTACCCTGTTTGGCGGTGCTGCTGGCGGCGCAGTGACTGCGATTAAATCCATAGGAGATTTAAGCAAGGCAGCGGTAGAGCAAGGTATTATGGCGTGGAAAGATTATGAGATGGAATGTGCTTACAAGTCGTATGCAGGGCTTGCAAAGGAAGGCGCTTACGGATATACGCTTAACTCCGGTGACTGGGAAACGCTTAAAATCCAGATGCGTGGGTATTACAACCGCCTTTTAAGCGAAAAGAAGGAAGCCTGGCGCAGACTTCACGGAAAAGACAGCCTGACTAATGCTGAAATCAAAATGCTGGAAGACTATGTGGAAGCCGATCTAAAGGAACAATTCGACAAAAGGCTGGCAAATGAGAATCTGATTGAAGCCAAGGCTACGGAATATGAGAAGATCATTGGGAGCTTTAAGGATGCCAACCTGCTCAACCGCCTTGAAAACGGATATAAATATGACATGACTATTGAGCAGAGGTTGAAGTCGCTATTTACCATTCGACAAGTCATTTTGAAAATGGTAGGCGAGGATATATCCGTTTTCGGAAGTGAAAAAAACCGTGAAGATAATTTGAGTATGGCAATAGCCATGTGGCTGGGCTACGGTAAGGACAGAACCAAATTTTATGACTGGATGCGCGAACAAGGTTATCTTAAAAAGGCGGGAGCGGTGACTGAGGGGTATTGGCTGCTTGTCAGAAGCTTTGATAACAAGTATGAAACAAGCGCAGCTGACGATTCCTATTCAGAATCATGGAGTGGTGGCAGCGGAAGCTACACATATCGATGCAAAACAACATTTGATTACAGTTACTCCGGTAGCACCCACGATAATTGCAAGGGCGAATTTGTTGAGAATATAGGAACCGCAAGCAGCCCAAATGGACGGTATTCGGGAGGAGAGCCGGTTACCTTGGATTTGAGTATCAAGGCAAACACATCAAGCAACATTTGCTTCCATCTTGGGGCGTCTTTGGGGGCCGCTATTACGCCTATCAACCATGACGATCCCTTTGTCTCATACGGTACGGACACATCTCTTTATGATATTACTGAAAAGCACACAAAATCATATATTTGGACCGAAAAAAACGATACCAACACCGGCTACACGGGTATGCGAGTCACGGTTGGCGGCACGATGCCCGCAGGGTCAGCCGATGGCGATAAGGTATATATTGTGGTCGGGTTTACCGGTGGTAATCAAATAATTGCAACAGCTTATGAGTATGAATGGCATATCAAATAATAGCCCGCGAAAACGAATACTTCTGCGGATTTCATCCGTACTGATGTTACTTGCCGCCCTACCCATGCTGCTGTGGTGCCTGGGTCTTATTGACAATGCGGCACTGGACTACACCTACGCCGGAGCGGGTTGCTTCGCGGCTGGAATAGCGTACATCTTTTCTATGGTGACGGCCATCGCGGGCCTGGCCTTTGCAGAGCGGCTCCACCGACATCGCTGGTGCCGGACGCTTGGCTATATCCAACTGGTGGCGGGAGTGTTGCTGGTATATTCGCTTCGCTCCTATGCCACGATCACGTTACCGCCGCTTTTCCTATCGACCGTCCTGTATTTGGTCGGCGTGGGCTGGCGCGAAAAGCGGGATTGCGAACAACAATGAAAGGAGCGTTGAGATGTCAAAGAAGAAAAAGAGCAAAAACATCCCCCTGCCCATCCTCATCCTGATTTACGCCGTGCTGCTGTTTGCCATGTATTTGAGCCTATCTACGCTGGCTCTGGCGATATGGGGCGACAGCGTAATGGGTACGGTGGACAGCTATGACAGCCGTCGGGACGATACGACCGCACAGGAAAATCGCTCCCAGACCATTTCCAAGGGCTATTGGTTTGTGGTAAGTGGCAAGGAGTATCGGGGCTATGTGATGTACCAAAGCGACGAGGCGTGGCCAAGCCTTACCGAGGGCGAAACGCGCTCCGAGCGCATCCGCTACCTTGGCCTTTTCCCATACGTCAACAAGCCCTCCGCGTTGTGCGAATTTGATGAGATGGGCGAGGTGGCGATCATTTACCATATCCTCGCTCCCATCGGTTACCTGCTTTTGCTGCTAATTGTCATACGCACAGCCAGAGGCGGGAAAAAGAAGAAACTAGCGGCGAGGAAACCCGTCGCGCCTCAAATAATCGAAGCAAGGAGTGATACGGATATGTTTTGTTATAACTGCGGAGACAAGCTACCGGAAGGCGCTGAATTTTGCACCGGCTGCGGCAAGGCGGTGAATTTGAGAACGCCGGAGCCAATGGAGGTAAGCCAAGCGGCATCTTCCGATCCCTCACAGGGCGACGCGGGACTGGTCGGCTTTTCCGACAGGTGTAATTCGCCGGAAATACTGGCCGCCGCACAAAAAAACAAGAAATCCTCTATTGGCTGTATGTGGATATTGTTTTTCGTGCCGCTCATCGGCTTTCCCGTCGCCGGTCTGCTGATGGACGATTTCCCGTTTGGAGAATCCCTTGTCATCGGTGTTGGCATTTCTCTTGTCATGCTGGTCGTTAATCTGCTGACGTTGCGAAAAACCAATCAGCCCATGTGGGAGGGCGTGGTCGTCAATAAGTACAGCAAGGAGAAAAGCGAGCATAGGGGCGGCAAGGACGACAACTGGCGAACCTATACGGAATATAACACGATCATCAACACCGATGCAGGCAAGAAAAAGACCATCGTGGAAAAGGACAGTAACAGGCATATGTACGACTATCTGGATATAGGCGACAAGGTGCGTTTTCATCCGAAGTTCGGTACATATGAGAAATATGATAAATCGAAAGATCGCATCATCTACTGCAACGTGTGTTCTATGATGAATCCTATACAGAATGATCGCTGCAAGAGATGCAATAATTTGTTATTTAAATAAAGAAGGAGGTAGATTTCCAATGGAACAATTCAATACATTGCTGGAGGCAGCGGAATGTGCCGTAACACGATGCAAAAGCTTCCGTTTTGCCACTTCCAATGATAGCTACGAGGTAAAAGACTTGCTGGTGCTTGCCGAGACAAGCGACAATGAAGATCCCATCGACGAGGACAGCTTTTATGTGGTATCGCCCGCCGGAGCCATCGGTTTATGCGAGGATGGTAAGGACATCGACTGGCTGTTTCTGACAGTCTCCAGTACAGATGAGAATTTACCCACCACGCTTCAGACTACTTCACAAATCAATTTTTGCTCTAAATGTGGAAACAGGGTTATTCTGGGTACTCGCTTTTGTGGAACCTGCGGCAAAAAAATTAATTAAAAACATGGGAGAATCATTATAGACCAGTGCTACTTGATATTTATGTTAGGTAAAAAACAAACCTAACATAAATATCAAGTGTTAATTTTCTTTCTCCAATTAAATAGAAATACTAACTTCTCTAATCATGCACTGTTTACAACAATTAAATCCTAATTACTCTAAGCAATGCACGAAATATATTTATTTAAAGTTACTGAAACCCTTGATTTAATAACCCAAACTGCACCCATCACTATTATGACACGTTCCCCAGTTGCCATGGAGATTAAAATATTTTCTTTCCCATCAGCCATAGCATCTTCTATTGCTTTAATAGCATTAATTTGATATTTACGAAGATTAAGGCCCTTAGGGTCAGTTAAATATTCAAAAGTTTCCTCTTCAAGGCTCTTTGTAGATAATTCTATATCCTTGTCCAATAACTCCTTAAGTCCCCTAGGGGTATACCATGATTGCAAAGCCTTCGGATGATTTGTAGAATTTCTAGAATCTAAAAACCATATTCCTGACTTTTCTTCTAGCTGTTTTAAGTATTTCCTTCCATTAGTAGCAAATAGAAAAGGAACCTTGTACTCTCCCCATGTATTAATAATATATTCTTTATGTTCTTCTTTAATCTTCTTTGCATATTCCTTACAATCTTCTATATCTGCAGAAATATCCTTGCTGCCTCTTTTAGCTTCTATAAGGGCAACAAGCTCTAACCCAACAAATAAAGCATAGTCAGCCCTACCACTTTTCCTAGAGCCAATTGAATCTGTAGGCCATTCTGCTATTGCTAAGTTCTTATTCTTTTGTGGCCTTGTACCATTGGAATATCTGAGTATCTTTGTATCTGCTTCCCAACCATTAACTCTGCAAACATACCTAATTTTATTAAGCTTGTATTTGAATCCTGATAAATGTTTTTTTCAGCTAATTTCCCCAAATCAGCTAGCATAGGCCATCTTTGTTCTAGAAATTGAAAATTGCTTTGAAACATTTTTTCACCCCTTAGAAACCCTACTCATATTTATTTCCTATCGCCTTATTTGTATTACATTCATTGTAACCTTATTTAATGTAATTTTCAAATAAAAAGGATAGAGTATGATATATTTGCCGTACATACTTTACCCCTCCAAAATAATAAGGATTGACGCAGAATTCACTACACCAATCCTATTCTAGTATCCTTATAAATTTTTACTGCAATTGTACTGCGACTACATTATCACCCAGCGGTATAGTACATATATGAAAATCTCTGGACCAGAAGAACTTATTATCAACCTTTGTTATAGTAAATACCTAGCTTGTGGGATTTAATGTGTATAAAAAAGCAAGAAACTATTTTACTGTTCCTTGCTTTTTTATTTCATGGTTTTAGCTTTATTTAATTGCAGTTATCATAGGGTCTAAATCTAGTGGTGCCTTTAATCCTGATACTATTTTTACTGCTCTTTTGATTTCCCTATCAACAGAAACAAGGTCTTTTGGTCTATCTGCATCTGTAAATTGGTCAAATAGCTTTGCCGCTGCTAAAGCTCCGCTATATGTTGGAGACACTTCATTAAAACCAACTTCCTTTAACCAAGACATTAAGGTATTGCCAGAAGGATGAATTGTTTTGCAAGCTTGAAAATTGACAATAACAGGCTTTATTTCTTCTAAAAAAGGAATCGTAATCTGTTTAAAATTAATTTTATTATCTAAAGATAACATGTTTATTAATTTTTCCTTTGACATAGAAACAGTTAAGCCATATTGAATGACACACTCATTAATTAAATCTCTGTTAAACAATATTATTTTGAATGTGTTTTCGTTTAGACCTGCTATCCAGAAATCTTTTTCTTGTCCATCCTTGTATCTGTTTAAAGCCTCGTAATTTATTCTTATGCTACATCCAGGCTTTAGAACTCGGTATAGCTCTTCAATTGTTTTTTTAGGTTCTGGTGTTTGCTCAATAGATGATGCTGCCATTATACCGTCAAAGCTATTATCCTCAAAAGGTAGCTTTGTTCCAGATATATAACTTACAAATCTTGTATTATCAAGCTTCATCCTCCTAGCATTTTCTGTACATACCTTTACTCTCTTTTCAGATGAATCTATTCCTATTACTTCCTTAGCATAGGGAGCGATTATCAGTGAAGGCCATCCATCTCCTGGCCCAAAATCTAGAAGTTTTTTTCCTTCTCCGCCTGTTGAATATAAATAGTCATAAAGAGCTCCCCTATCTACCCAATGATGTTTTTTTGTAGCATCAAAGGGCTGGTATATTATAGGTAAACAATATCCTGATTGAGATTCCATCTCATTATATATGAACTCCTCTGAAGTGCAAAAACTTGGCTTTAATTTCGTTTCTATCCAATTAAAAATATCTTTATTTGAAATAGTTTGATTTTTCATTGATATTAAATAACCTCCGTAATTTTCCTTTTATTTATTAAATCTATCTTCCCATTCGCTTCTTAAAATTCCCATCTTTATTCTGTCATAAAATATTCCTTTAACTTTACAGCCCTTTCTTATTCTTCCTTCCATTTGAAAGCCTAGCTTTTCTCCTAGTCTAATCATTCCTTTGTTTCCTGACCATGTTCCAAATCCTATTCTTGCAAATTCTCTTTCTTTAAAAAGGTAATCTATCCACAATGTTAATACTTCTTTTCCTATTCCCTTTCCCCAATAATAGTCATCGGCAATGTCTATGCCTATTTCTGTCATATGCGGATCACAAGTATCATGATAAACATTTACCCAGCCAATATGTATATAGTTTTTAGTTTCTATCTCTAAAAATCTATATGGTGGTTTTCTTTCTCCAGTTAGCCACCTCTTTCTGCTCTCAATGACTGCACTTAAATCCTCATCATACCATGGACCGTCAAATTCCCATGCTTTTAAATCTGAAATGTTCCACCTCTCATAATTATCTATATCTGAATCTATGGTCTCTCTAAGATTTAATAATTCTCCTTCTATTTTAAATGTTTCTAGCATTTTTTCCTCCTAGAACTAATAGTATTTTCACAATCTTTATATTAAAAAATAATGGATGCAGTTGCATCCATTATTTTTTAGTTTATGCTAAAAGCACCTCTATTTTCACTTATATCATCCCCTTCCTTTAGTTCTAACCGGTCAATTATATTTTCTCATTTATTATGTGAAAATCATAGGAAGAGAATAATTATAATTGTTTTTTACCATATACGATCTTTTTAATTGTTTCTTCACTTAAATAGTAGCTTTGAGCTATTTCTTTGATAGGCATACCACTTTTAAACGATTGAAATATTTTCATGTTTCTTTTTTCTAAGGATTTTCTTGAGCCATTCAAATAACCCCAACCAACCCTTGGGCTCTTTTTAGGTATATAGATTAATCCACCATCAATATACTTCTGAACCTCTTTTAGAAGGTGAGCTGGTAATACTTCTGCTCCTTTTTTGTAACTCAAATAATAGTACCTCCTGTAATAAAGTATTAGATTTGTAGATACGAAGTGTATCTTTCATCATAATACTCACCCCCTTAATAAAATAGTTCTGAATAAATTATATCTTTAACTTTTATAGTTAAGATACTATATATATTAGCTCATTTATTGAATTTTTGCCACATTTAAATTGTATATATAACTACATTATATAGTATATATTATTGAGAATATAGACTGAATAGATATGAAAAGGGCATAAAACATATTAGTAAAATGTTTTATGCCCTTTAGAACTGCAGGGATACTATTTATTCTTCATCAGATAAATAATATTATACTCCCATCATTTTATCAAGAGGTCCATCTGTATTGATAATATCCTCTAGTTCATAAATAGGTATTGGAAAGTATGGGAATCCTGCTACATATGGAGTAATTTCATAAAGCTGGAAGAAAATTATTAAGCTATTATCCACTATATAATAGTCTTGATCCGGGCTTATGCCTTTGAACTCATCTAATAACATAATTCCTCTTTCCTCTATTTGCTCTTCAACTATTTTAGATATTCTTTCAATATAGTTACTATTTGGTTTAAATAAATCTTTTAATGCATACACCTTTCCCGTAGATACATCCATATTTAACCCTTTGATAATTGTCATAGGATGTGCACCACCAAAATCTCCTAATTGACCTAATGTAAGACTTAAGAAGTCTCTTTGATTAGCCTTTAGTTCATAGGAACCAGTGATATAAGTTACTAGATCTGGCCGTCTTAACTCGGCTGCAATATTAAGCATCAAGCTATATATTTCATCGTTTATTCTTCTTTGTGCTTCTGAATTCCTTAGACCATAAACCATTGGATAAAGAATGTCTGTAGTAGGAATATAATATCTACAGGTATAAATCATAACAGGTAGATATCTAAAGTCCATATTATCACTCTCCTAACTTTCTTAACCATTTAATTACTAATAGATTATGAAAATTAGGTTTATTGGTTCCTAAGAGTTTTCTAGCCTCTTTCTATTTCATCCGTAAGCTTTATAATCTCATCTATTAAACTACCTATATATTCTATAGTTTCTAGCAAAGGTTTATCTGTAGTTATATCTACGCCCGCCATTTTAGCTAGCTCTACTGGTGTTTTCGTTCCCCCAGCCTTTAGCACTTCCTTCCAATCATCTATGGCACTTTCATCACCATTTAATATTCTTTGACTTACTTGAGTTGCTACTGTAAGACCTGCACTATATGTATACGGATAAAGTCCCATATAATAATGGGGCTGTCTTATCCAAGTCAGTTCTGCACCACTATTGATAGTTACGGCATCACCCCAGAATTTTTCAAGTACATCCTTTTTGATTTCACTAAGTTTATTAGCGTGAACACTGCCACCTTCATCAATAATTTTATAGACTTCTCTTTGGTATGCTGCTTCTAATAAATGTGTTACAAAGTTATGGTAATAGGTATTGCTAACCATTGAAGATAATACCCATCTTTTAAATCTAGGATCATCTTGTTGCTTAATTAAATAATTACTTAGTAGCATTTCATTTATTGTAGAAGGTGCCTCAATGAAATAAAGTGATGGAGATTCATTAAATAAATTATTATGCTTTTGAGATAGCATAAAATGTCCTGCATGGCCTAACTCATGAACTAAAGTAAATACTTCGCTCATAAGTCCATTCCAAGAAAGCAAAATATAGGCGTGAACTCCATAAGGTGTTGCACAAAATCCACCAGTTGACTTCCCTATATTTTGGGCAAAGTCCACCCATCTTTCATCATAGGCCCTCATTACTAAATCTAAATACTCTTTACCCATAACTGATAATGCACCTTTAATATACTTCTTAGATTCTTCTATAGTAACCTTTGGATCATATTCTGGATCTATAGACACTTTTAGGTCTGCAAAAGTCATCTCATCTAAACCGTATATTCTTTTAATAAGCTTTGCATATTTTCTCATATGTGGTGCTAATTTTTCCATTATTACATCGATTTGTCTATTATAAAGCTCTCTATCTACCTTTTGATCAAATAGTAAATAGTCAAATACTGAATCAAATTTCCTCATAGTTGATATGATTTTCTCTTTTTGAACTTGAGTTTGATATGCAATAGCTATAGTATTCTGATATTCTTTAATCTTATTTGAAAATGCATCAAATGCTCTTCTTCTTATTTCAGTATCTTTTTCTCCTTGATATGTGTTTTCAAATAACACAAAACTAAGAGGATGTTCTTCTCCCTTTGCTTCAAAGCTTCCAAAGTCCATATCAGCTAACTTTGCTTGACTATACACATTTTCAGGTGACTGTAGTACTGGTGATAAGCTAGCGATAGCTTTCTCCACTTCTGGATGTAAGGTGTGAGGCTTACTTCTTTTTATATCTTCAAGATATATTTTATATTTTTCTGTTTTATTTATGGCCTGATCCAATATATTATCCTCTTTTTCCTTTAGTTCACTTTCTATAAAAGTCAATCTACTAATAACTTCTGAAAGTATCATGTCGTTCTTCATTGCTCTAGTTTGATTGTCTGAATTTGTTTGATCTACGGCCATAGCTAGGTAGCTATAAGTATTTGTTAGATATCCTTTTATAATTACATCTTCATATTCTTCTATACATTCTAAAATAGTATTCGGGTCAATTAGCTTATCCTTATACTTACTTTCCATCTCCTTAGACTTTTCAACAATTTCGGTTAATGTCTTTTCATACTCTTCATTGGTTTTGAATATATGGGATAAATCCCATGTTAAAGATAGGTCTATTTCACTTCTAGGTTTTAATTCCTTACTCATGCTTATCACCCTTCTTTCTTTATATTTATATAGCTAATTTATGCTTTTAAAGCAGTAACTCCTCAGCCTTTTAAAATAAATTATTTTTGTTTTGCTGACTTGATTCCAAAAATACTCCCAAATAAACCAATGACTAAGCATAGAATTATTGTAAAAATAGGAATTGCTTTATACAAACTATCTAAGGCTGGTAATGGAATAAAAGGTAATGGTCCTGCTATCTGAAGATAAACATATTTAAGTGTTATGGTCCCCATTACTGTGGCTAATATCCCCGCTCCCAAAGTAAGAATCAGTCCTACCATAATAAATGGTAATACTATAAAAGACTCTGGAGCACCTAAAAGTCTCAAGGTATTAATCTCTTCCTTGTTATTGTATATTCCCTGCCTAATAATATGGGAGGTAATGACTAGAGTAGACACCCCTACCGCTGCTACTACTAAGCTTCCCAACAAATTAACTATATTTGAAATGCTTTTAAGCCTATTTAATACATTCCTGTTATCTCTTACATACTCAACCCTATCTATCAATTCTACTTTATTGACAATAGAATCTACTTTATCTATATCTATTCCTGCTTCTATAAAAGAGTTAAATGGGTTTTTATCAAATAGCTCTAGTACACTAGCATCTTTTCCCATAATTTTTTCCATTCTATTGTATGCCTCTTCTTGGCTAACCATTGTTACATCATTTATTCCACCTATGGCTTTTATTTCTTCTATTAGTTGATTTAATTTGGTTTCTTCTAAGTCCTCATCATAATAAATACTTATTTCAGCCTCTTCTTGAATAAGAGTTACCATTTGACTACTAAGCCAGCCTCCAGAAATAACCATTAGTAGGATGAAAAATATAAATCCCATGCTAAAAACCGAAAGAATATTAGAGAAAAAATTCAACTTAATAATTGTTCTTGTTTCTTTTAAAAAATAGCCTAAGTTATTCATATGCCATCCTTTCCATCACAATATTGCCTTTGTCAATGCGAATCATTACTCCATCTTCAATATTTTCAATTAAATGAGTAGCATGGGTTGTAATAATCACCGTTGTATTATTGTCTTTAAACGAAGACAGAAGCTCTAAAATATTTAATGCATTTTCCTTATCTAAGTTTCCTGTTGGCTCATCTGCGATTATAAGTGCTGGTTTTCTAGCTACTGCCCTTGCTATGGCTACTCTTTGACACTCCCCCCAGGATAAGTTGTCTACAAGTGCATTTGTCTTATGAGACAGTCCTACTTTCTCCAGTGCTTCTTTTGCTCTTTCTTTCATTTGATTTGATGATAACTTTAAAAATCTCATACCAATAATAACATTATCTATTACCTTTCTTCCTTTAAGCAGCTTAAAGTCTTGAAATATAGGACCAATATCCCTTCGTATTTTTCTAATTTCTAATGCATTTTCTTTTTTCATAGTCCTCCCTAAAACCCTTAGGTGTCCAGAGGTTGGATATTCCATTCCCATCAACAGTTTTAAAAAGCTTGTCTTACCTGAACCGCTAGGCCCTGTAATATAGACTACTTGTCCTGAATCGATTTGTATGTTTACATCTTTTAAGGCCATAGTTCCATCAGGATATGTTAAAGATAAATCTTTTACTTGGATCAATTTTTCCCACCTCCAATTAAAATAATACTGGGGTAATTTTCAGTTCTATATTCTCCTCATTAATTTTAATTGACTTAATAATATTTTTACCTAATATTGGTTTTAAATCTAATTCTAAGTAGCCTTCTTTAAATAATTCTTCTATTGCACTACTTTCAAGTGGCATTTCAAAAAAGGTACCTTTATCCACTTCAAATACAAGCTTTTGTCCGTCCAAAACAACAAACGTACCTGATAAACTAAGTCTTTTATCTGGCATTTGTACAGTCATTCTATCAGATGAAAAACCAAATTCCATCTTTGTAGGAAATTCTTGACTACGGATAATTTCATTAAAGGTTTTCTCTTTTATGACTCCCTTAATAGAAAATAATGATAATTCTATTTCTATTGCATCAGGTGGTATGTCAGCTTCCACCATCATTCGGGAGAAGGCCTTTACAGTTTCAGAAAACAATGGCTTTATTCCAGACCAGAGCTTATTGATATTTGATAAATATTCTTCATATTTTTGTTGCTCTCCTTCTAAGGATACAAGATAGGCTTCTAAATCATTCTTAAGTCTAATTTTGTTCTCTATGGCCTCAGTTAGTTTTCTTTGTTGTTCTTCAATAAGTGCAAGTTTGTCAGAAAGCTTAGCTTTCTCTAAAGCTAATTTTTCTTTACTCTCTTTGATGGCTTCTAAAAGCTTGCTAGTATTCTTTGAAATATCACCTAGTATATTAATTCTTTCTATTAGTGTTGTTAGACTATCTGAGCTTAAGATTAGCTCAACATAAGAACCTGGTCCGTTTTTCTGATACGCTTTTAATACCTTTTCCAAGACACTTAGATTTTTTTCATACTTTTGTGTTTCAACTTGAATCATTTTTTCTAGCTTTGTTACTTCTTCGTTCAGCTCAGATATTTCTTTTGAGAGTTTTGTATTTAATGTATCCATCTCTTCTATTTCTTGGCTTAATAGAAAAAGTCTTTCTAAAATTTTTTTCTCTTCCTCAGTAATACTGGATATTTTTTCTTGTACCTCCAGTAAAGTTTCATCCTCATTAGCCGTATATATTGCTGTCATACCAATATTAGTAAAAGAAGACCCTAAGATTAATATGAATACTAATCCAAAACATAATAAATATTTTTTATAATGCCTAATATCCATTAACATACCTCCGTTAAAGGTAAGATTAAGCTAAGCACTTCTTATTAAATGGAAGTGCTTAGCACTACTATATTATTTCATTTGTTTGACAATAATTTCTTAATTCATAAAATCTAAAATCAGATTCATGAATCTATCTAAATCATCTGTCATGGGTGAATGTCCCCCATTGTCTAATAACTCAAGTCTTGCTTTTTCACCTATTCCTTCTGCTATTCCAATACCCATATTCATAGGAACTACTATATCCTCTTTCCCTTGAATTACCAATGTTGGTGCTTTTATTTTATGTACTCCCCCAGAGCCTTCTACTACTCCATTATGTTCATCTGAAATATTAAAATGGACTAATGAATAATCTATGTCTACTAAATTTCTTTGTTTTAGCATTTCATCAATATAAGCCTCATATCTTTCTTCTTCAGGCTTCCCAAAAACATATATTAATGCATCCCAAGTTGCCCTAAGCATATTTCTATCTTTATTTTCATATGCACTTAAAATAGGTACCACCTGAATAGGATCTTTAGCTATCTCTTCTTTTGTATTTAAAAACTCCCCAATAATAGGCTGACCATTTACATCCTTTTTGAATATTGGATAGCCTTTTATGCCCACAGATTCTACTAGTATTAACTTCTCAACATGTTCAGGATAATCTATAGAGAAATGCATAGCTACTCCACCGCCAGTAGACCAACCTGCCAGATAAAAATTCTTAAGCCCTATAGCATCTACAAAAAGCTTAAGATCTTCTGAAAGGTCTTTTAGTGAGTTTATAGGAGTATTATAGCTTGATACACCAAATCCTCTCATGTCTATAGCATATGTTGTGTAGTCACTAGGCAAGTTTTCCATAACTAAGTCCCAATGCTTAGATGAAGACATATTTCCATGAACTAGTACTAATACTTTGTTACCTTCCCCTGATTTCCTGTAGCCATAAGTTTCTCCGTTTGAAAGCTTAACAGAATTTAGAGTAATTTCTGACATATTAATCCCCCTTTTATTTTTTTAAAATAGCTCGTTGTAAAACTCTACAACTCGCATAAACACTACATCTTTATTATATTGAAATGGCTGGATTCCCCCATTTTGGGTATATATACATTG